>CAZJYH010000454.1:0-2241 GCA_964549365.1 uncultured Alphaproteobacteria bacterium | reverse complement strand
GCCGAGGTCTCCTCCATGCCGCTCATGAGCGAGAGCACGGCCGAGGGGCCGGCGCGCAGCGTCAGGATGTCCTGCTCCTTCGTCCCCGGCTTCGGGAACGTGGCCGTGATCACGATCGAGTCGGATTCCTTGACCTGCTGGCCGTCCAACTTGAAATACTGAATGATCTTCACGCGCAGGTCGGCCTCCTGCACCTTCCAGCGGGGGAGGAACTTCTCGATCTCCGGATCGATCATCTGCGAGCTGTCGATCATCGCCTGGAGTTCCTTCATCGAAGGGGCTCCAGGCTGGGCCTGGGCAGGAGCTGTGTGGAAGCTTAGGGCGATAAGCACGACCGCGGAGGCGATCAGCGAGAGCTTTCTCATGCTTGTTCTATCCTTGGCTGTATGAAATTGCATTCGACCTAATGGGGGGCAGGGCTCGAAGTGCATGCCGAGGGCGGCATCGTACGGATTCTTCGGCTCGCCTCAACGACGCATGCGTGCACGGGCTGCTGCAAGCCACAGCCCGCGCACGGTGCGTTCATTCTTAGAAATGGTACTTGACGTCAAGCGACGGCACCACGATCGACGCGTTCTCCCACGGGTGCGTAACCTTGCGGGTGGCCGGATCGAGGGCCGAGAAGTACTTGCCTTCGAACTTCAGGTCGAATCGCGGCGTCACCGCGAACTGAATCCAGACGTTACCGAGCAATCCCTGATCGAAGTACTGCAGGCCGGCTCCCCACGGGATCGACTGCCCGGTCTTCATGTACTCCACCTTGCCGGAGATGCCGCCATAGGTGTCGCTCAGTTCCTTGATCAGGTTGATGCTGGTTGGGTTGGTCTCGTCAGCGGGATCGTGCGCGCGCACATACGTATCGACGCCGTACATCGTGCCGCCGATCTTCAGACGGAACAGGTGCTTCGCCCCGGCGTCGGCGTAGAAGCCGAACGAGTAGTAGAGCTGGGCGGCGAAGCGCATGAGATATCCACGCTCGTTGGCGGCGCTGAACGGAACGCCGGTATCCATCGTGCTGATCCTGTCCAGCGGAGCCTCGCCGAAGGTGTAGCTTCCGAAGAAGTTGAACAGCCCGGAGTTCTCGAGGATCGGAGCGGTGAAATCGCCGGAGACGGCGATGCCGTAGCCGCCGATCACGCGCTGATGATTGGAACCGAACCCGCTGGAATCGATCGTGTTGCCGCCGAAGCGGAACTGCGGAAGCACCGCGCCGATCTTGATGTTCTCGAGGATGGCGTTCAGCGTGAGCCGGCCGCCCCAGATCGAGGGATAGTTGATCTCATCGAACCCGTTGCGCAGCTCCACGCCCCAGTCCGGGGCGGGAATCGGCAGCGTGTCGGCCGTCACCTTGTACGCCACGAACGAAGCGATCACATTCGTGCCGACCGTCGCCTCGTACGGATACTCGAACCCGTTCGGGATCGCCGCCTGCCCCTTTTCCGGGAGCGTCGGGTCGAGGATCTGATTCGCGGCCAGCATTCGATTGCTGTCCGCCTGGCGCAGCGGACGCCCCTGGCTGATGCTGAGGAGGATATGCTCGTACTTGTCCTCATCGATGGACTTCGTACGCGAGACCGTCAGCGGCACGATCTGGATTTCGGCGAGATCGCGCAGCACGAACATCTGGTTGATCAGGCTGGGGCTCTTCGTGCTGATCCCCGTCTTCAGATCCTCGTACAGCGTCTGGTCCGAGTTCTTCATGTCGTCGTACAGGTCGATGCCTGCCAGCGGCGTCCCCTTGACGCTGAAGCCGCCGCCCGGGAGATCCTCGATGCCGACCAGCGCGATCAGGCTCGGATTGGAATTGTCGCGCGTGGTGACGAGGAAGTAATCCTTCGGGATATTGTTCCGGAAGCTGATGATCTTGATCGCCAGGTTGAGCACCTGCTCGGCCACCTGTGGATCGATATCATCAACCTGCTTGCCGTAGGCATCGGCAAGCTTCTGAACGAAGGTCTCCGCCTTCTGATTGCGCTTGTTGCCGGCGATGCGCATCACATTCTGGTAGAGATTCGGCGCCTCGGTGCCGTCGGTAACGATATCACCGATATGCAATTCAATGTCGACGCTGTCCTTCGAGGCGGCCGCCAGCTTTGGCTGAAGAATGCGCTGCTTGTACTCATCCTGTTCTCTAAGAGCATTCTGCTCTTTGACTTCTCTCTCTTGTTGTTCTAGTTTCTTTGCCAGCTGTGCAAAGAGCTGCTGTTGCGAATCTGCCTTGAATCGTTCCTTGAAGGCTCT
>CAZJYH010000453.1:0-4520 GCA_964549365.1 uncultured Alphaproteobacteria bacterium | reverse complement strand
AACAACGGTTCGATCATGCCGCGTTCGTCTAGCGGTTAGGACGCCGCCCTCTCACGGCGGTAGCACGAGTTCGAGTCTCGTACGCGGTACTTCAATGCGCCCGGCGTCATGCGCCCGGGCGTTTTTATTGCGTGACGACCGGTCCGTTCTCTCGGCGGTCATCGGTGCGCCGGGCGCAATGCTACCACTCAATGCTTCCGAGGATCAGCTGATGGATGGCGCGCATGGATTTCGGGCTCGCGAGATCGCGACCCGTGAACGTGAGCTGCGTCATCGCGCATTCGTAGAGATGATCCGTGGTATAGAACACGGCAACGCGCGTCATCGTTGTCGACGAATCGGTGGTATAGGTGTAGGCCGCGAACTGTCGGCGCCCGATGGCGAACTCCTCGACGCTCCCTACGAGCATTGCGCGCCCGTTGCTTCGTTTCCTGTGTCGTTGGAAGCTCGCATCCACCAGCCCCTTCAATCCGTCTCGCGAGAAGACACCGCGTGCGGTGTTGTCGACCGGCGTCTCGGTGAAGACGGCAGAGAGCGTGTATTCGGGATTGCAGAACATCGCAAACACCTGCGGCGACTCCAGCTTCTCGGCGTCCACCGTCACCCATGTTTTCGGCACATGGGCGGTCATGTCGCCGCTGGGAGAATGGATCTGCTCGGCGGAGAGGACGATGGCCGGTGGGCCTCCCGTCTCCTCCTCCTTTCTGGTCTGCTGAGCGCCGGTGCACCCCGCGAGCCACGCCGCGGCGATCACGAGCGGCAGCGTCGAGGCGAGCAGCACGAGAAGCGTGGGCCGCGCGGCGATTCCGGTAACGGGGGAACGTTCGGTCTGTGTCACAAAGGAAACGGGTCTCGTAGAACGGATCGATGGAAATCGATGGGCATCGTGCGGCAAGCGGATGCGTTCAATTGGCCGCGAAGCCTGGGAGCTTTTCACCCGCACGCACGGCGACCGGCAGAATGTTCTCGCGGGGAACGAGCGGGCATGTATAACGCGCGTTGTAGGCGCAATACGGGTTGTAGGCCGCGTTGAAATCGATCAGGAAGACGCCGGTCGGCTCGAGATCCAGATCGAGGTAGCGCCCGACCTCATAGGTCTCGCTTCCGTTGGTCGCATCCTTGAACGGCACGAAGATCGATCGCGAGTGCTCCGGCATCATGTAGGCGACCAACGCGCACGCGGTGCCGTCGATCGTGAAACGGAATGTGCCGTAGCGCACCATCGTGCGGACGTCGCCGCCGGTGGCGGCCATGCGCACGGTGTCGGGATGCTCGAACGGCTCCAGCTTCAGCCAGAACGCGTACGACGAATCGATCGGATAATAGCGCAGGCCCGTGAACGTCGTGCGCAGATCGTCGGGGATCGGCGAGCCCGGATCACGCAGCGCGGCATCCTTGGCGGCGCGCCCGCCGGCAACGCGGGCGGAATCGTAGCCGTGATGCATGGGGCGATCGGTTCCGGCCGCCTCCGGTTGCCTGTGATCCCGGTCGCATCCGGCGAACGCTGCGATCGCAATCAGGCAGAGGGCGAGCCGATGGGTTTGTCGGGACATAATCCGGTCGGTTCAATCGTCGTTGGGCTCGTACCCGCTACCGGCGGCCGGCCTGGGGCTGCTCCGATGCCGATAACCGTCGGGCTCCCCGAAGTTCGGGCGCGGGCGGCGCGGTCCGGCACCATCGTAACGGCGGCCGCAATACCCGCTGAAGCGTGACAACATACGAAATCCGTGGACGTCTCATCCGCCCGCCCGGATCCGGGAAATAGCGCTTGCACTAGGGCTCCGGCCGGGTGTATTATTACCGTCGGATAGTCGCCTGCGGTCGATTCCGGCGAAATTTTCGGCTTTTCGGCCACGCATCGGCAACCCTCATAGGAGTGATATGGATACGTACAATTTCGGCGACGACGATCTCTCCGGAGGACTGAACAAGGACGAACGGGAGGACGCTCTGCGCCGGTATCGTCGACAACTCAACGGTGATCCGGGCGAAAACGATAGATCGATTCCGAATGTGGAGGTTCTGGAGGAGTTGGTGGAGCAGTGCCTGGAGGAGGAGAGTTTCGCCGAGGCGCTCCGGCTTTGTGAGTACTGGCTCCGTTTTGCACCGTACAGCCACGCCGCATGGCTGCGCAAGGGAGTGGTGCTTACGAACCTCGGCCGGGCGGAGGAATCGCTTGCGTGCTACGATCAGGCGGACATGTTGAACCCGTTCGATCTGGACACGTTGATCAATCGCGGCATCGCCTTCGACGCCCTCGGGCTCGGCGAGCGGGCGATCGATTGCTATACGACCGTGCTGGAGCGCGAGCCCGAGAACGAGGAGGCGCGCTTCAACATGGGCGTCACGCTGGAGCGCATGGAGCAGTACACCGCCGCGGCCGCCATCTTCGAGTCGCTGACCGGCAGCGAGCAGTTCAACAAGGAATGTCTGTACGAGCTGGGCTATTGCTACGATTTCCTGGATCGGCTCGACGACTCGCTCGGCGCGTATGATCGGTATCTGGATGAGGATCCGTACAACTTCAACGCGTGGTACAATCGCGGGATCGTGCTCGGGCGCAAGGGGCATTTCCAGAAGGCCGTCGACAGCTACGACATGGCGCTCGCGGTGCACGAGGAGTTCCCGGCCGCCTGGTACAACCGGGGAAACAGCCTCGCCAATCTGGCCCGTCTGCCGGAGGCGGTGCAGTGTTATCGTGAGACGCTGAAATACGAGCCGCACGATCCCTCTGCCTGGTACAACCTGGGGAACGCCTACGAGGAGCTGGGGCAGTTCGCCGAGGCGATCGACGCGTTCACACATGTGGTGACGCTGCAGCCGGACAACTTCGAGGCCTACTTCGGCCGCGGTAGTTGCTACGATGCGCTGGAGCGGTTCGAGGAGGCGCTTGCCGATTACGATGCCGCGCTCGCGATGAACGCCGGCGACGGCGATCTCTGGTTCGCGCGGGCCGATGCGCTCTACAACATGCACCGCATTCCGGAATCGCTGGAGTGCTACGAGCGCTCGCTGAAGATCAATCCGGCGGACGTGGAGTGTTGGTACGAATACGCCGAGACGCTCTATGAGCACGGCCGATTCGACGATTCGCTCGACGCGTTCAGCACGGTGATACGCCTGGAGCCGGAATGGAGTGAGTCGCATTATGGCCGGGCGAAATCCCTGTTGGCGATGAAGCGCTTCGGGGAGATGGCGCTGGCGTTGAAGGATGCCATCCGGCTCGACCCGCGCATGCGCGACGAGTTCGCCGTGGAGTTCCCGGAGGTTGCCGCGCTGCACGAAGTGCGACAGGCGCTGGCGTTGGAGGAGTGATCGGCGCAGCCGGTTCCCGTCCCTGATCCGTGCCGCGTGCCCGGCCTCGACGACGGCCGGGCGCGGCGTCCGCAATCCATTGCTCCCCGTGCCTTCAACGCTGCACAATCACCCGCGTTCGATCCCCGATGATGACCTGCCGGTGATCGCCGTCGGGCTGCTGAGCTATAATCGCTGCGGCGAGGTGATCACCACGCTCGATGCCTTCGAGGCGTCCGACTACCCCCGTGCGAAGCTGCGCCTCATCGTGATCGACAACGCCAGCAGCGACGGCACCGCCGCGGCGGTGCGCGAACGCTACGATGATCGAGTGGAGGTGCTGCAGCTGCCGGAGAACATGGGGGCGGTTGCGCGCAATCGTGTGATGCTCGAGATCGCCGAGCGCTACATCTTCACATTCGATGAGGATTGCACGCCGGAGCATCCCGACACGCTTCGGCGCGTTGTCGAGTTCATGGAGGCGAATCCGTACTTCGGCGCGCTCTGCTTCCGCAGTGTGAATCTCTACTCCGGCGACACGGAGTTCGGGAACATGGGGACGGTCTCGCGCCGGCGCCTTCGAAGCGGCGCCTACGAGGGGATGTTCGTGCTGGGCGCCGGGATGTGCTATCGTTCCGAGGCGGTGCGTCGCACACGCGGCTACGACGAGCGGTTGTTCTGGGGAGGCGAGGAGTACGGGTTCACCATGGAGCTGCTGTATCATGATGTGCCGATCGCCCTCGAGCCGCGCTTCACGCTCATTCACCGCCAGGCACCGCGCGCGATGGCGCCGTCGCGAACGTTGGAGGTGGACACGCGGAACAACATCTGGAGCGCCTTCAAGTTCTTCCCCCTTCCGCTCGCCGTGCCGGTTGCGGGCCTGCACTCGCTGCGGAGGCTGCTCACGGCCGTGGTGAAGCGTCGGCCCGGTGGTGCCGATGCAGTGCTGCGCGGGGTGCGCTCCGGTCTTGCCGGACTGCGTCCGGTGCTCATGACGCGCACGCCGATCCCGATCAGCAAGATCGCCCGGCACAATCGCTGGTTCTTCCAGATGTTCTACGCCCTCCGCACGCGCCGCAGCGTGCAGCACGAGGAGCACGGCTGAGCCCGCCCGCCCTTCGTGGAATGCTCGACGGCCGGCCATGTCCCGCGCCGTTGCGGCCGGGCGCCCGGCATCCTCCTCTCTTCCTCTGTGCCGGTTCTCAACACGCAGTAACAACCGCTCG
>CAZJYH010000452.1:0-4524 GCA_964549365.1 uncultured Alphaproteobacteria bacterium | reverse complement strand
AGATGTGGGTAATGGATAGTTGCCAAAGGGGAGGTCAGGAGGGGTTCGGCCGGACGCGGCTGTCGGTAGCGCATTGCTTTCATGGGAACTCCCTGCCCCCCGATGTACTCATCGGGGCCGGCCCCCTTCCTTCGCGATGCTCCCCGACACATCGGGATCTGCGACAGGACATGCTTTGGAAAAGAGGGGGAGAAGAATATCACGGCGCTGATATCGGGGGTGTTTCGGAAGAGAAGGCCATTGACGAAGGATGCATTATGCAACAAAGCCTCCCCAGACTGACGATGTACAAGGGTGATCTCTACAGTGGAATGGTCTGGACGTTGAACGACAGCGCCCATAAGATGGGTCGGGAGGATCGGCCCGCTCGATGGGACGGATCGGCGTGGCGCATGCTGCCGAAGCCGGGCGGCCCCCCCGCGCTCGAAGTCGGCGTCCATGCGTTGCTCGGATCGACCGACGGCCTGTTCTGCGGATACTTTCAGGTGGATACGGCCGCGGTCACCTGCCGGATCGCGCGCTGGGATGGGACGAAGTGGTGGCCGGCCCACATCGGACCGACCTGAGGTGTCATCTCGCTCGTGCAGCACAACGGCACGATGCATGCGCTGGCCACGTCGCATGGGCCGCTCGCAACCGGCGGCGACTCGCTTGCGGCGATCCTGCGATGGGACGGATCGCAGTCTCGGACTGTGGTGGACTCGATCCCGGGCCGGCTCAGCTGGCCGCTGTCCGACGGCAAGAATCTGTACTTCTGCGTGGGCCACCGCTACACGACCAGAACCGAGATGATGCGTTGGGACGGCCGTTCGCTCGTCACGTTGCCGCGTTACGCGATCACCTACTTCAAGCACGCCGTGTTGTTCGACGGCGAGCCCTATGTGTTCGGCAACGACTCGACCGGCGCGGACGTGGTGTTTCGATACGATGGGGCCACGTGGCGCCCGGTATCCGCCATCTGGAGCGGCGCGAGCACCCTGGAATACAACGGGCAATTCTACGCCGGCGGCTGTCTGATGCCCGGCTGTGTTCCATACGCGAGTTCGTTCGTCCGACTCTGCAGGCAGCCCGAGTGCGGGATGATCAGCGGACGGGTCTACAACGACGCGGACGGCAACTGCGCGCGGTCGCCGGGCGACGCGAGCCTGGCCGCGCAGACACACACCACGCTCGACCTCACGGGCCTCCCGGCCGGCGTCTACCTCGTCTCGACGACGCCGCGCGACGGCGCACGCGCCGAGGGACGCCCGGTTGTGGAGCGCTGAGACGCCCCCCCCCGACCGAAGCGTCGATGCACACGACGGCGGCGGCTGGAATCATTCCGGCCGCCGCCGTTTGCGTTGAGCCCGGGCACACACGTGAACATCGGGCGAAGGAGCAGCGCGTTGTCGCGGAACTGTACGCCGCGACCGCCACGATCCGGCATCCGTTGTCGTGAAGCTCCCTCCGCGCGACGGTTCCGCCGGTGAGCGTTCCGTGGGCTCCCCGCCCATGCACGCTGCCCTGTTCCTCGTGGTATCTTCCCCGCGCTTCTCGCGCACATGCCGCGTGCGTCGCGCCCGGCATGTGCCGTTGCGAATCCACAAACAGTGTAGGGGAACCATCTTCCATGACCGACAACTCGAAGCCGGGCGAGACGTCCGGGAACCCGCTGCCGCCGAATACTCTCGACACGCCGTACTACGTGCGGACTCCGATCCGGATAGACATCGTCAACACTAATAAGCTGGTTCTCGCGGAGTGGGTCGCCAAGGTGCAGCCTGCGCACGATGCGTACGGCAACGCGCTCCTCACGATACCGGCTCCGGTCAGCGAATCGGTACCCGACGGCCGGGAAACAGGCAGCACCGCCGCGGACAACACGTTGTACGGCTCCGGAACGAAGGACGATCCGTACACCACCAACGGTGTGCTGTATGTCATCGCACCGGTCACGTTCGCGATTGTCGGCATCACATCCGAGGCGTTGCGCCTGGAGGCACAGGAGCACGGCATCCTCACGGCATCGTAGCCGGCCGGCACGCATTGGCACGCACTCGTTGTCGCGGGGTTCTCGGCGCGACCGGAATGCATGACTCGAGAGTGCACCCTCGCCGCGCAACAGCAGTGTCCGGAGTACGACTCCGGGTGAACAGCGAACAGCTCCACGCCTGCGGCGACGGAAACACCTGAACGCACAACGGGCACGAAGAACAACCGAGGTTGCTCTCCGTGCCCGTTCCATCAATTACCGGCCGCGCGTCAGCGCAGCAGCTCCACCCGGAGCACCGAGGGAACGCCGTTGACGCGCAGCGTCACGAGGTAGCTTCCGTTCGGCAGCGCCCCGAGATCGACGGTGCGATGGTAGTCGCCCGCCTCCATCCGTTGGCGTGAGATCACGGTTGCCACGCTCGCGCCCAACGCATCGAGCAGTTCGAGCTCGACGGTGGCCGCCGCGGGGAGCCTGAAGCCGAGTTCGCACCGTCCGGTTGTCGGATTGGGATACGCGTTGAGCGCCCCGAGGAAGCCGGTGATCCCCTGCGGATCGTCCACGCCGCCGATCGTGATGCCGGTGACGATGGTGGAGTCGTGCCCCACCTCGTGGCCGGCGTCATCGTAGTACACGATCTCCACGCTCGGCCGCTGATTGTTCGCCGAGGTGTAGAGCACCGTGAGGGTGGCATCGGCGCCGCCGGCACCCTGATCGAGCGGATGGCGCAGTTCCAGCAGGATGGTCCGCTGCTTGACGCGCATCGCCTCGTAGAGATCGTTGCAGTTCTCGGACGTGTCGCACGGGAACGACGCGCCGGTGACCGCCACGATCGATTCGAGCGGATCGGAATGGCGAATCGCAATCGCCCGGATGTTCTTTTCACGCGCCTTGTCGCGCGGGAAGACCAGCCGGTACGCGTGCAGCTTCGCCCGCTCCTGGATGTCGATCGGCGTGCCGATCACGATCACGTCCTTCTTCGTCGCCTTCCACGGGCCATACTGCGCGGTGCATGAGTCGCCGTCGCAGTGATAGATCGTGATGTTCACGTTCCCAACCCAGCCGATCGTGTAATCGATGCCGAGGTTGAACTTCACGGTGTTGTTGGCCGGCATGCCGTGCACCGGAAGGATCTGCGTGTAGCCGACCGATGACCCGAACGGCCAGGACTTCCACACGCCGTCGATGTACAGCCCGCCACCGTTGACGCCCGGGCCTGCCGGCGGCGGCGTGACGCTGATCTTGACGCTGCAGATCGGCGAGGCGGGCACCTTCAGATTGTAGAGCGTGAAGGTGCGACCGCTCAGATCGAGATCCACAAACGGGAACGGCTTCACCGACATGGAGTCGCAACGCGTCTGCGGGGCGCGCTTGCACCGGTAGCAGACGGTGTCGCGGCAGGTCACCTTCTCACCGTTGGCAGGATTCACGATCGTCGCGATCAGCTCGATGCAGATCTCACCGCTCGCCGAAGTGCTCGTGGCATCGATGCCCAGTTGCAGCGGCGAGGCTCCCGTGCACGCCGGGTTGAAGTTCAGCGTGCCGCTCGTTGTGCCGGAGAGGCTCGCCGGCACGGTGCTCGTCGGCAGGCACGGCGCGGTCTGCACGCTCTGCACCGATCCGCTCGGCGTGCCGCCGCCGGGCAACGGCAGCACGTTGTACTGCAGCGTGGCGATGCCGCCCAGCGCGTTGGAGAGGATGAGGCTGTAGTGACAGCAACTGTCGGCATGGCCTTCCAGCCAGAAGCCGTTGCAGTTGGGAGGCGGCTGCGCAACGGTGACGCACGCGTTCACCGACTGCGTTGCCAGGCACGTCGTGGTTCCAAGCGGCGACGCCTGCACCGCCATCGAGTTGCACGCCGTGTTCCCCACCTTCGCCGATGCCGGCACGGTCCCCGTCACGAAGATGTCCAGCGTTCCGCCCGGCGCCAACGTCGAGGCGCCGCCGGAGACGGTGAACGAGGAGGTGCTCCCGGAGAACGAGCCGTATGCCCCGGCGGTCACCGGGCCCACGCCGACGCCCGCCCCCGGATCGACAACGCCGCAGAACCCGCCGCAGGTCGTCGTCCGCTGCGGGTTCTTCGAATTGGCCGAGTTGTTGAAGCCGACGGTGTATCCCCCCGGCGCGGTTACGTTCGCTCCGGCGGTGACCGGCATGTCGAACTGGCTGTTCCGCGCGATGTACGCCGGAAGCACCGTGATGTCGCCGATGTGCGGGAGGATGTCGAGCAGACAGATGTTCGTCAGCGTCAGGTTGCCCGTGTTCTTCAGACGCAATCGGAACTCCACCTGGGCGCCGGGGGCCACCGTGGCGCCGGAGCCGAAGGTTCCGCTCGGCGTCTTCGGCCGCACCTCCTTCAGCAGCGTGAGCTGCGCGATCGCGTTCACCGTCAGCGTGGCCACGTTCGATGTGACCGGCGTAGTGAGGTTCCCCGCCGAAAAGGTGAAGGTGTTGTTGTACTGTCCCGGCGGCATCGGCGGCGTGTCGCCGATCTTCACGTCGAACTCAATCACCAGGTAGTCCACCGTGCCGTCGCAGCGGTGCGGCAGCACCGG
>CAZJYH010000451.1:0-4544 GCA_964549365.1 uncultured Alphaproteobacteria bacterium | reverse complement strand
CCGGTGAAGCAACGGCGATGATGAGCGGTAGTCTGTCCGGTCGATAGACTCTGTGACGAAACGCGCCGCGGGCGCCCCGATCTCTCGGAGCGCCCGCGGTTGTTCAATCGGTCGAGTTGTCGGTTCGATGCAATGCCTAGCAGGGGCCGCACGGTGTGATCGTGAACGTGCAGGTTGCGCTGTTGTAGCAAACCGTGGCGCAGCAGGTGCCCCCCGCTGTTGCCTGCAGCGAGATACAGGGTGTGCAACCGGGCGCCGGCAGCCCCACAAAAGGCTGGGGTTTGTCGTTGGCGTCGATCACGCCGATTGCGTCGATGAAGTCTGTTCCGGGACCGTTGAGTGTCGTCGGACCCACGACAGGCGGGATTTCATAGGATACCACGTTGTCCCATGCATCGAGCAGGGCCAGTTTCACCCCGCAGCCCGTGTAGTTGTACACGATGTGCGACGTGCATTGCGCGTGGGCCGGGGGTGCGGCGAAGTGCATGGTCAGAGCGAGAAGGGCAATGAACAATGTTGCCGGTACAAATCGAATGCATGGGAACATATTCCTGTCTCCTGAATGATAGATGTTGATTGCGGATTGCCGCGCCGCATTGCGTGCCGCTCTGTGTGGTGCCGGAATACATGGAGCGACGAGCGAAGCCGTGCGAGTGCATGCCTACGGAGGAGGAATAGAGACGGCGAAAGTGGACATCGGCGAGGTTGTTCATCACGTGCGGTTCGTTGGGGGCGGCGCGACGGGCCGGTCTTCCGGGCGGGTCGGTGGTTTGGTTATGGGACGTCGCGTGCGCGGCAATCCAGCACACAAACGTTACTTCCCTCGTTTTCGTGGAACTCCACGCCATGACCGCCGGCATGCGCCGTGGCGCGCGCGGATCAGGACTCCGCCGGAACACTTGAAATGTCACCCCTGACCGTCCGGCCTCGTTCATTGCCGGTCACAAGAAACGCGCCGCGGGCGCCCCGATCTCTCGGAGCGCCCGCGGTTGTTCAAATGATGCAGGTCGTGGAGTACAACTCCCGCGACAACCTCCCGCGACAACCTCCCGCGACAACATTCCGACTAGTCCAGATGCCCCTTCTTTCCGGGGACCGTCACCGTGGCCGTGCCGGTTGTCTTGTTGCCGGCGAGATCGGTTGCGGTGTACGTGATCGTATACGTCCGGGCGTCGCGGCCTTCACGTTCCGCGCGGAGATCGAACGAGAGATCGGCCGTGCCGAAGCGCGCGTTGCGGATATCGTTGTCGTCATCATGGTCGCGATCGCAGTGGCGATGACGCTTGCAGCCGTGCCGGCCGTGATCGTCGTCGCAATCCTCATCGTCCACCGTGATCGACGTCAGCGTGTAGGTAACACCGGGGCAGTTGTCGGAGGCGCTCACCGTGGCGGTGATCGTGCGCAGACGACCGTTGACCGGCGTCAGCTCCGCGGGCGACACAGTGACCGTGATCGTCGGGGCCTCGTTGTCCTCGACATGCAACATGGCGGGTGCCGACGTGCTGCTTCCGAAGCTGTTCGTGTACACGGCGCGATAGAGGTTGCCGTTCATGCCGATCGCCAGGCTGTTCAGTGAAAGCGTGTCGGACGTTGCGCCCGGTATGTTCGTGTACGTCGTGCCGTTGTTCGTGCTCACCTGCCACTGTACCGTCGGGACGGGATAGCCGAGCGCGGAGGCCGTGAAGCGTGCCGAACCCGACGGGCAGACCGGTGCGTTCGGCTGCGGGTCGCGCACGACCTGGGCACGCGTCTGCAGGTTGAGCGCGCTCGGGAGCGTGTAGACGATGATATTGGACTTCGTGCCGGTCAGCGAGATGATGCCGTCCGCGTTCGTCGAGGTCACGCCGAAGTCATTGTCGTTGCCGACCGCGATGCTCGTTGGGTTGATGATCGCCAGGCCCTCGGGCTTGTCGAGCGCGGCCGGCCACGCCGTGTTTCCGGCGCCGGGCGAGCGCAGGTCGATCAACAGCGTCTTCGTCACCGGCGTCAGGCCCGCCACCGTGGTGATCTCCGTCCGCGTCAGCTCCTCGAGCGACTTGAAGACGCCCGGGCTCGTCTCGAACGCCTCGGCCGTGATCTGCGTGGCGCCGGTCAGGCTTACGCGGTACACCTTCTTCACGTTCGATGCGCCGCGCTGCACGTGCTCGATCAGGATCAGTTCATCGTTGTTCACCGCGGCCATGTCGCCGATCTTGATATCACGACGGCGCGCGTTCGAGCCCCCCGAGGCCGGATAGCCCGCATCCATCAGATAGGCGAACATGCGCGAGTTCCCCGTAGCCGGGTCGAACTCCACAAGGCGGAGCATCTCCGTGCTGTTGCCGGCTGCCGTGTTGGCGGTTGCGGTGTTTGCGTACGAGTTCGCCATGCCGCTCTGCACGATCGTGTACAGCTTTCCGTTCGGCGTCTGCGCGATCCCCTCGGCACCGCGGTTCGGCACGCGCTTCTTCAGGATGTCCGGGAGGCCGCCCGGAGTCGGCTGCGGGCGCACGCGCTCGATGATGCGGCCGTTCGCCGCCACGTGCGCGATCCCCGGAGCGTACTCCTCACAGAACCAGAACGTGCCGTCGTGTGAGCGAAGCAGGCCCTCGGTATCGAAGCCCCATTCATCGGTGCCGATCGAGACCATGTTCGTGTCGAGCGCGGATTCGCCGGTGCTGTACGGAGCGAGGTTCGGCTTGCCCGAGGTGGCGCCGCCGTCGGGCTGCGCAAGGCGCATCGAGTCCACGATGGCGAACGATCCATCGACCATCAGACGCACGCGGAACATGGTGGGCTGGAAGGCCGGCACCGGGAACACCTTCGCGCCGCCGGAGTCCACGTTCGGGCCGCGGTCGGTGATGAACCAGAAGTCGTTGCCGCCGAAGTAGTAGAGACCCGAGAGGCCCCCCTGCTTGTAGATCGGCGAGCCGGGGATGGCGGGCGCCAGCGAGTCGGGAAGGAAATACCGGCCCGCTGCCGGCTGCGCGTGCGCGAGCGTGCCGCTCGAGATCGTGATCGCCGCGGCGCAGGCCGTTGCGGCACACGTCGCGAGCATGGTTCTGAGGTTGGGCATGGTCGATGTCCTTGGTTGATATATTGGCGGAAGCACCCGTTGCCGAACGGGCGCCCGAACATATCGTGGCACGGTTACCGGCGCGTTACGCCGCTGTTATGATCGCGTGATGTGGAAAAGTTGTGGGGGGAACTTCGGGATCGGGGCATCCACCGACGGTGTACTTGAAGACCGTCCACCGTCGTCCGAAGCCACCACAAAGCCGTCAGGGACACAGAAGGCACTCGCCACCGCAACGCGAAACCGGCTTCTTCCCAAGCGTCGAGCGTCCAACCACCAGCGTCCGGAACGAAGTCACCGTGAAGCCACGCGGGACGCGAAGACACCCACAACACGCAACCCACCACCCCCACTCACAGCCGTCCCGCGTCTTATATTCCCTAACTTGGTGGATTCAGTGAGAACTCACTCTTCCCCGATCCATGATTCTCCTCCATGCCGGCCTCATCGACGGCCGACTATATCTCTGGGGGGAAACCCCGCTCGACGAAGCGAAGGGTGCTCCTCGACCGTCCCGACGTTCATCACGACGCGCCGCAACCGATCGATATTCGTACGATGCCGGCCCGGCCGGGCTGCAGGCAGCATGCACGGCGGTTGAGCGGCTTGCCGCCGTTGCGCGTCGCAGGCCGGTGGATCTCGTCATCCATCTGCCGGCGCTTGCCGGTGCCCCCATCGCCTCCTCACCGATCATCGCCGAGCCTCCGGTCTCGCGCGCCGAGCCGGCGCTGCATCCGTTCACGGTGACGGCGCTCGAGCTTCTTCCGGATGAGGCGGTGGCGCTGATGGAGGCGGCGATCGACAGTGAGACCCTCGCGCCCGGGGTGATCATGGCGGCGACGCTCAGGTTCTGGGTCGAGGCGTTCGGGCTGGCCGTCCGGCTGGTGCTGCGCGGGCAGTTCCTTCCGGGGCTCATCGAGGACGAGGAGGGCTACCAGGCGTGCTGGGAGCCGGTGCTGATGGGGGATGCGGCGCGTCGGGCCGCATCGCTCGCGGCTCGCATGCCGGATGCCTGCGGCGCCCTCACGATCGCCGACGGCGCGTCCGCGGCCGTTGACCCACCGCTCGTTGCACCCTCCGCGCTCCTCGGCGAGTTCCTGCAGATGACCGTCGATGCGCTCGTGCTCGGCGCGCTTGCGGTCGAGGAGGATGAGCGCTCGCGTGTGGACGATCGGCGACGACGCAGGAGGCCTGCGCACGCCTGGGGGAACTCCGGAGGCGTCGACGCGAAATGGCTGAACGCGTTGTGCGATGCAACCGGCTCGATCTCCATCACGCAGGACGATGCCCTTTCGCTCTTCGCGCGTCTCACCGAATGGAAGCGGCCGCTCCTGGCCACGCTGTCCTCGCCGTACCGCCTCTGCTTTCGTCTGGAGGAGCCGTACGCGGACGTGCCGGAGGGTCAGATGGAGCCGCACGCGAGGCCCGACGGCGCGTCGGTCGATCCGCCCGCCGACGGCGAGACTTGGTATGTGCGCTACCTGCTGCA
>CAZJYH010000450.1:0-4572 GCA_964549365.1 uncultured Alphaproteobacteria bacterium | reverse complement strand
AGAATCGACACTTTTAGACGTCGGCTGAAATTATTTTCGATGCGATTTCACCCCCCGGATCGGGCCCCTTGCGAGCTCGTGATTTGCAACTGGAGCAAACGCTCAGTATCGTTCACGGTTTGCTTTCCAACCCGACCAATACGGCGCAGCGGCTCGAACGGCGCAACGGCCTGCGCGCTCAACGGTCCCATCGTACCATCACGTGCGGAATTACACGTGTCACGCTCAGGCCCCCCCCGGCCCGATGCGAACGGATCGGTGCGGATACGAAAGTCGTATCGGCGCACTCCTCAAGCTCCAACGCCCAGCTCATGAGTCATTCCGGCCGTCGGGCCGCCACAGGGCCCGTTCCATTTCTTCCACATGAAGTTCTCCCGTTCGTCGGCAGGACGAACGAGATCGAGAGAATCCTGAACTTCTGGTACGACACAGTGGAGGCGCAGGGGCTGCGCGCACTATTGCTGACGGGAGAGGAGGGAATCGGAAAGAGCAGAATGCTGCAGGAGGTGATGAACACGGTGCGCGCCGAGAACGGCGAGGTGCTGTATGTGAAGCTCACCTCGGAGTCCGCAACACGACTGATCGCGCTTCTCGCCGATGCCCTGCACGCGCAGTCCGGCCTCACGTTCGACGATCTCGAGGAGCGTCCGCGCGCGGTGATCGCCACCCTGCAGCGCGTCGCACGGCTTCGGCCGACGCTGCTGGTGATCGAAGACATCCATCTGCTCGCCGATCAGGCGCTGGCCGAGACCGCCACGCTGCTGCAGGCGATCACCGACGAGGCGTTGTCGCTCGTTTGCGTTGCGCGCAACATCGACTCTCCGCCGCGAGGAATCCTGGAGCGATATCTCGTGGAGGAGATTCGCATCGGCGGCCTTCCGGCCGACGACATCGCCCATCTGTGGTCACGAACCTTCGGCGAATCACCCGAGCCCGCGGCAATCGACGCGCTGGTCGGGACAACATGCGGCAACCCGCTCGCGGTCGGCGCGGCGCTTGCCTCCGCGATGGCCGGCCGTGCGTTCGACCGCTCCGGCGAGAGCGAGCCGTGGCACCTCATCGTCCCGATGACGCGGTTCGAGCAGTTGATCGCCGCCGGCGTCAACGAGCTTGCCGAGCGCATGGCACGACACCTTCGCCCCGAGGAGCGGGCCGCGGCCGGTGCGATCGCAGGGCTTGGGGAAATATTCTCACGCGAGGCCGCTCACATGATCCTGGAAGATTCCCGGGACATGCTCGACATGCTGATCACCGCCGGGGTCGTGACGGTTGTCTCCACGTCGCCGGCACCGGTTGTCGGATCACGCCGCGACGACTTCCCCGCCAGCAACTACCCACTCCTGGCCTTCACGCATTCACTGCTGCACAAGCACCTTGCGCAGCGGGCAACCATCGACGACGCGCGCCTGGTGTCGGTAATCGGCGGCGACATACCACTGTATTCCCTGCTGCCGTTCCACATCGTCGCGCAATCCGCCGACACGCGGCCGTTCAACCCCGCCGGGCTCGCGCGCGCCGTTCTGCGCGCCGTGAGCGTCGCGTATCAGCTGGACAACAGCAACGACTGGCAGTTGGCCCTGCCGGTGCTGCACGCCGGCGAGGCGATGCACCGCCGCGCCGTGCACGACACGCTCGAGAGCGAAACCGCGTTCCGGCTCGACACGAAGCTTCTGGGCTGTCGGCTTTCCTTGTTACGCCGCTCACCCTACGATGAGGATTACAGTCGGCTGGTGCAGGCGTTCATCGACCGCACGCTCAACCCGACATCCGACCCCGACGCCGCCGAGCACCTTCTCGCGCTCACCTATCGCTATCGCCTATCCGTTCGTCTGACTTCCGCACACGATGCGGACACCGCTGATCGTGTCGACGCGTTGATCGAGCGCTTCCCGGCATTGAGAAGCACGCTCGGCTACGTGTTGTTCCTGCGCGAGGTGGCACAGTTCGCGCGCCGTGACTACGACCCGACGCTGGGCACGCAGGTGGAGCGCAGACTCGAGGAAGCGATTGCCCTGCCGGACACGGAGGAGAAGGTGCGGCGATTCGCACTCCAATCGATCCTCCCGTCGTTTCTCACCGTGTTCAGCACCGCGCAGGAACTCGATGCGCGCATGCGGCAGTACGCGAACCTCGAGTCGGCCCCCGATGAGAACGGCGCAACGCTGATGCCGAAGCTGCACTTCCTGATGACGGTGGGAATGCTGCGCGAGGTACGGGCTCTTGCCACGCGCAGCCTCCGCCGCGTGGAGGAGCATGGGCTGCTGCGCACACGGCTGCACGCCCATCTGGCGATACTGTATGCCGAGGCGGTGCTCGGCGCGGATCTTGTCGAGGTGGAGCAGCAGGTGGTCAAACTCTGCGCGGGCGCTCCCGCCGACCTCGTGGCCGGCCTGCGGGCGAACGCGGGGTACCTCCTGGTGCAGGCCGGATATCTGCGGAACAGCCGCGAGTGGACCGCACGGGCTATCGAACGGTTCCCGGAGTCGGAGCCACACACTCCGCTTGCGGTCAGGGTGGGCATGTTCGTCGACGGCACCGTTGCCGAGCAACCGTCCGCCACGCGGGCGAGCACTCCATTTTCGAGCGGTCTCTTCCGGGACTTCGTTGCCTGCGCGCTGCACTCCGAGGCCGACCCCGCACCGGCCGCGCGCGCGGTGCTCGACGGCACACTGCTGCGCATGTCGGATCTCATGAACCTCGGCGCAACGCTCGACGTCATCGCATTGCTGGGGCGGCACGGCCGGCGCCTGGAACTGAGCGACGAGATCGCGGCCGGGTTGGCGAAGGCCATCGCCTGGTGTGCCGAGCGGGGAATGTCGAACGTTGCCGAGGAGATGTTGCGGCGCCATGAAGGTCTGCTCGGCGCCGCGGGCATCGCGTACCTGCGCGGACAGTTCAACGCCATGCCGCAGCGCGCCGATGACGGCGAGGGCAAACTGACGGTGCGCATGTTCGGGAACATCATCATCGAACGCCCTGGTGAGAAGGCACAGCCCCTGCGCGGCACCCGACTCCGTTCGCTGCTTGCGCTGATGGTGGCCGATCGCATGCTGGAGCAGCCGCTGCGGCATCGGGAGTTCTGCCTGATCGCAACCGGGAACAACGACGCACCGGACCATGCGCGCAAGGTGGTGAACATCTCGGTGCATCGCCTGCGCGAGATCCTGGGCGCCGAGAGCATCCTCACCGACGCCGAGACGCCGCGGTTGAATTCGGAGCGCGTGGAGGTGGATCTGCTGGACGTGGCTTCCATCCTTACCGACGTGGACGACGCGCTGGCGCGCGGCGCGCTCATGCGCGCCACCACCCTGCTGCTGAAGGCGTTCGAAACGATGCACGACGATCTGCCGTTTCAAACCCTGAACGAACCGTTCTTCGAGGCGGCACGACGCGACTTCGAGGGCCGCGTGCGGTCGGCGGCAACCGACGTGGTGCGCGGGCTGTTGTACGAAGGCGACAAGGCGCACGCCGAGCTCGTGCTGGCTCGGCTGCGTCGGATGGGGATCGAGGGGAACGAGATGAACGGCAGCAACGGGGTCGCGTGATGGAAAACGCCGGGGACAACCGGCGTGCATGGATCTCGACGGACGGATACCGAAGGCTCGGGCACGGCTACCGCCGCGGCGAAGCAACGGAATCATCGGCGCCGGCGGCCACGATCTCCTTGCGCAGCCGGAGCGTTTCCGGTTCCGGCTCCACGCCGAACTCGCGCTTGATCAGCTTGCGGCACTTCTCCAGCTGCTTCAACGCGGCCGAGCGATTGCCGCTCTCACTGTAGAGCCGAATCAGCACGCGATGGGCCTGCTCATCGTACGGATCACGTGTAAGCTGCGCGCTGATGGCCTCGATGCCGGCCGCGTACCAGCCGCTGTGCAGCGCGATTCGTCCAACCGACAGCGCGGCCTGACGCACCACCTGCCGCAGCCGCTCCCGCGCGGCATCCACCCAGTCCGCATAAAGATCGGAGGCAAAATCGCCCTTGCGTGCAAGCAGCAGGGCGCGTTGATACGCGTCGAACGCGGTGCCGTTCTTCCCCTCCAGCTCCTGCTCGCGCGCGATCTCCACCGCATGCAGAATCTCCAGCGCGTCCACCCAGACGCTCCCTTCCAACTCGGGGTTCGTGTTCAGTTCCAGGCTGTTCGCGCCGACCGAGTGGATGCTGTTGGCCGACGCACACGCGGCGCGCGCGGAGCTGGCGGCGTTGTACAGCGACTTCTTCTGCTGCTCCGGGGTGCGCGCCTTCGGGGCAACACGCAGCGCAAGCTCCTCGCGGGTCGGCGGGCGATTGAGCACCTCGGCGGCCACGAGCGCCGTGAGGAGCGTTCGCGCCCCTTCGCGGCCGAACGCGGTGTCGCTCAGCTCCATGTACGAATGCGGACGCATCAGACGCAGCGGCCCCATGATGAACAGCCGCGCTCGATCGATCGGCCCAGACTCCTGCGAGCGACTGTTGCGCAGCACGACGTGCGCAGCAGCCTGTGCCTGGGCGCCGAGCCTGTCGAACTGCGCGGGCAGATCGCGATGGGTGGCCGTGGTGATCGCGTGGGCCTCGTCGCGGAACAACTCCGTCAA
>CAZJYH010000449.1:0-4574 GCA_964549365.1 uncultured Alphaproteobacteria bacterium | reverse complement strand
GCACGGCCTCACCGACGAGGACGACGCGGTTCAGGTCGTCGTACTCGGTGAAGGTGAGCAGGTCCTTGTCGTGCTGATGCTGCGTCTGGGTGAAGCGGACGTTGCCGAGGAGATCGTAGGCGTAGGAGATCATCCCCATGTCCGGCGCCATCTTCGCCTTCACGCGCCCGAACAGATCATACCAGTATCTCGTCGTATCCCCCTTCGGGTTCACGACGCGCGTCAGGCGGTTCAGGGAGTCGTACTCGTAGCGCGTGATGAACTTCAGCCCGGCGGTGTCGGCAACCTCGCGGCGCAGGCGGTCGAACGCGTCGGTATACGATGCGAACTTCGTCCCGTTCTCGTCGATGCGAACGGTGCGGGCGGCGAAGCCATAGAAGTCCTGATCGGTGATCCCGAAGCTCGCGGCGGAGCCGAAGGCGTACGCGGTGTTCACGACGGTGCCGTCGGCGTTGGTTGCCGTCACGGGGCGCCCGAGGGCGTCGTACGTCGTGCGGACGGTGTCCCCCTCCTGGTCGATGGCCCGCACGGCCTTCCCCAGTCCGGTGTAGGCGGCGGTCGTGGAGTCCCACCGCGCGGCGGCGTTGTCCTCCACCACGTGCATGGTGCTCTTCAGCCGCCGGCCGTCGGCGCCGAAGGTGTGCTTCACCGTGGCGCGGCGCGCGATGTCCACCAGCGGGTCGATATCGGGGCGGTTCGCGGTGTGGACCGAGTCGTCCACGCGCGCGGTGGCCCGGGCGGTCAGGAGGGTATCGTCGTAGAAGTATGCCAGCGTATAATCCGCCAGCTCGTTCACCTTGCGGAAGGTTCCCTTGAGCATCAGGCGCGGCGCCAGGTCCTCGGCGTCGGCGCCGGCGGTGCACTCCACCCGGGCATCCGGCGTGGTCATCTCCAGCTTGAGAACGATCACGGAGTCCGGCCCCATCGTAAGCAGGTCCGTCCGGTACGGCGTCAGGTCCACGAGCAGCTCGCTCCCCCCGGCCACGGTGTCGCCGCCGCCGGTGTAGCAGCCGCCGGAGTTGAACTGGAAGTACTTGGTCAGGCCGAAGCGCGGCACGGCCACCTTGAGCGTCGGGCAACTGCCGGTGACGGAGGTCACGAAGAGCCGCACGAAGGCGCTGTCCAGGCTCAGCACGTTCGTGGTCTTCGGCGGCAGGGCGCGGAAGGTGGCGCTGCCGACGGCGCCGCCGACGACGTCGAACCAGATGGGACTATAACAGAACGCCATCGGCGCGCGATCACTCCCCTTCTTCTCGTCGGCACCGCCGCCGGGCGGCGTGCATGGTCCGGGCGGACACGATGGGATGACGTTCGTGGGATTGTCCGCGTAGAGCAGCGATGAGGTGATCGTCCGCACCGTAACGGTGGGATCATCGGGCGCGGGACCGCCGTGGCATGTCTCCCACGCCGTGGAGAACGTGTACTGCGACATGCCGTACCCATCGGTCGAATCCCAGCCCGCCTCCTCGCGGGTATAGATGGAATCCGGGTTCTGGAAGTCCCCCGGCAGCCAGAGATAGCGCAGCCGCCCGTTCCGGTCGTGCAGGGCGCGCGTGAGCCAGCCGTTCGCGTCGCGCGCCTTCACGGGAAGCCCGTAGTAGTCGCGTTCGGTATACTCGGCAAGGTGCGCCGTGTCCAGCGCGAGCGTGGAGGGGTCGTGCCGGCGCACGTCGCGGCGGACGGCCAGCGGCTCCTTGGTGAAGTTGCCGTAGGCACCGCCGAAGAGCGGCACGGCGCGCACGGAGTCGCGGTTGTCCAGCTTCGCGGCGGTGAGCGTGGTGGCCCCGCCGCTCGGCAGCGCCGTCTCCCCCGGGAAGAGATAGCCGTCGGAGGGTTCATACAGGCTGCGCACCACCGCGCCGTTCGCGTTCTCCGCCATCAGCGGCAGATCATGGTCCGTCTCGTAGCGCGCCGAACGGAACCGCGCCGCGCCGCCGGTCCCGATCACCGAGTCCGAGGTCTTCGCGCCGTAGTGCGTGTAGGAGAGCGGGTCGCCGACGTCGTACGTGGTCCAATATTCGTTCACCGTTCCGCCGAGCAGCGCGCCGGAGGCGTCGCGTACCTCGGTACGCGTCGGCAGCACCATGTGCGAGATGTGCCGCTTCCAGGCCACGCTGTCGGGGTCCGGGAAGTAGACCTGTACGCGCGGGTCGAAGATGCCGATCCGGTACGGGATGGTGTCGAAGGCGGGGTCCACGCTCCGGAGCGAATCCCATTTGTAGTACGTGGCGATCTTGTCGCGCACGTAGTAGTAGAGCACTCCGTCGGCCTCTATGTACGGAAGGTGCAGGAAGTCCTTGATGGTGCTCGTGATCACGCCGCTCGTGGCCGGGTTGCGCATGGCCTCGGTGGCCTCGGTGACGTCCAGGCCGAAGTAGCTCTTGAGCACCGCATCGCCGCCATATTCCCGCACGGTGTCGAGCGTGTACGCGGTGGTGACGTAGCTCTTGAGGATGCCGTTCACCCACGTGCGGCGCGCGGTGTCGAGCACGACGTACGGCGTTCCGGCAACGGAGGCGGAGCCGTTGTACGTCAGACCCCATGCAGACATGACCGACGAGGAGCCGGGCGCCGAGCCGAAGAGCGTGGTCGTGGCGGTGGTCGTCCCCGCCGCGTAGTGCACGGTACTGTACGGCGCGGTGAAGACCGGCGCGGGCATGCGCGGCGCGAGCGCCGGGAGCGCGTAGCGGCGAAACGAGGTCTCGGTGGTGTCCGCGGTGCCGTTCACGTTGTCGATGATCGCGTGCACGGCGGCCTCGGCGAACGTGGAGTTCGTGGCATACGTGAACCAGTAGCGGTCCGTCGTCAGGAGCGTGTTGTCCAGCTCGTACTTCTTGACCACGGCGGCAACGTTCGAGAGGAGCGCGGCGTCGTGCTCGCTCGCGAAACCCTGCTTCACCGTCTGCGTGTCGCCGGTGGCGGTCACGTAGAGCGAATCGTTGGCCTCGACGTAGGAGAGATCGCTCGGCTTCTTGAAGTAGTCGATGGTATACCGCGCGGTCGGCTCCGTCACGCTCTTCAGGCGGTAGTTCTTGAGCATGATGCCGACGTCGCCGCCGCCCCCGCCGCCGCGCGGGAAGCCGAAGTTGAGATAGTTGCGGCCGTACTGCTCGTAGGTGAAGTTCGTGACGCGCCCCTCCGGGTCGATGATCTTCGTGACGTAGCCGAGGGCTGAACGGTAGAGAACGGCTTCGCTGTCCGGAATGGACGCATAGACCCCGGCGTACGCGCCGGTGTAGCCGAACGCGGCGATGGGGAGATCGCCCATGGACGCGGTGCCGCTCGGCATCACGGCCGTGTACATGACGGTGGTGGTGCGGCCGAAGGCCTGCACGGTCATGCCGCTCGGGCCGTAGTTGATGGTGAGCGGCCGCTCGCGAACGCCGGTGAAGAGGGCGCGGCCGCGGGTGCTGTCACAGTTGGGGCCGAGCGGATCGTTGGTCGGCCCGTCCAGCCGGGCGTAATGGCGCGAGCGGTCCAGCGTGATCAGGTTCACGCCGCGCGCGTTGATCTCCTCCAGATAGAAGATCGTCGGGCCGCCCCACATCGCGCCGGTGGTGGCGGCGAGGCCGAAGTACGGACCGAACCCGTACGGGGCCACGCGCTCGCGGAAGACATACTCCATGCCGTCGCCTGGGTAATAGCGCGCCACGCGCGGCGTCACCGGCCAGATGCGGTCGGCGTCGACGCCCAGCCGATCGTGCACGCAGGATGACCAGAGGCTGGAGTCGAACTCCACCTTCGCGAAGGCCCGCGTGTTCGCCTCCATCGGCAGGTAGTAGCCGGTGTAGAGACCGGGTGTGATGTCCGGGTGTTCCTCCACGGTATCCGCCTGCGTGCCGCGCACCAGTTCCAGCACGGAGCCGTCGGCGCGCATGAGGCGGATGTTGTCGATATAGACGTCGCCGATGTGGCCGCTCACGCCGGCGGCGCCGAAATCGACCATGCGGTTGGAGAAGTCGTAGCCGTCGGCGCACCAGACCGCGTCGGCGTCGTTGTACTGCGAGTAGAGCACGTTGTGCAGCCGCGAGCCCGGCCAGGAGATGAAGTGCGAATTGGCGGAGATCATCTGCACGGCGAAGCCGTTGACCCCGATGGCCCACGCGGGACGGTTCTGATGGAACCGGTGCCAGCCGTCGTACGAGGTGGAGGCGCGCGGCGCGGCGGGATCGGTGGCGCCGTCGTGCGCAACGCCGTAGTCCAGGAACGAGGTGAACGCCACCGAGCCGCAGTAGTTCAACCCCACGGTGATCGGGTACCCCTTCTCGGAGAAGGAGGCGAGCGGATAGGAGTAACTGACGTTGCCGTTCGATTCGGAGACGACCAGCTTGCCGTCCACGGAGATCGCCTTCCCCTGCTGGAAGCCGCGCTCGTCGTAGAGGTCCTGCGCCTTCTTGAGCGTGAAGACGTCGGAGGAGTATTGCGCCGCCGCATCGGCCGCGAGCATGAGGAACAACGTGATCGTGAGGGTCAGTGTACGGTTCATGATGTCAGATGCCGGGTTCAAAGTTCAAAGTGCCAAGTTCAAAGTGCCAAGTTCAAAGTGCCAAGTTCAAAGTGCCAAGTTCAAAGTG
>CAZJYH010000448.1:0-4587 GCA_964549365.1 uncultured Alphaproteobacteria bacterium | reverse complement strand
TCGCCACTCGCGGCCCGCCACTCGCACCCCACCCGAGCGTCGGGCGTCCATCGTCCGACGTCACCCCATCGAGCAGTACCCAATCATGTACTGTCGCGCCGCTTCCGCCTCGGCGTATGTTGAGGAAGGTCCCGATCCAGGATCTCATCCCCCGGCCATATCCACACATCCATCGATGGAGACATTCCCATGACCCACTCAACACGTTCGATTCGGAACGCGGCGGTGCTCGCCGTGTTGGCCTTCCTGTTCGTCACCGGCTCCACGCGGGCACAGGTGCCGTGGGCGTGCGCGGCCACCACCATCTGTAACAACAGCGGCTGCTTTGTGATCCTGACGCTGAACACCACTCCGGCCGGTGCGATCGGGCCGATCACGCTGCTCGCCGGCCAGTGCGTCAACGTCAACACGGCGGGCGTGGCCTCGATCGACGCGGTGGTCAGCAATGCCGGCATCGCCTATCCGGTGCTTCCGCCGCCGCCGGTGGCGCCGTGCAACTGTCCGGCAGGCACGTGGAGCACCTGTTGCGTGATGCTGCCGCCGGTCCCGTGTTGCACGGACATCTGCTTCGATCCCGCCGCGTGCCGCATCGTCATCCGGCCGTCGAAGTGCGGCGTGGCGGTCTGTCAGCCGTAGGATTCGGAACCGAATATCGTTGAACGAAGGCATCGCTCGCTCGTCGGGTGGTGCCTTCGTGCGTAGGGGGTGCGGCGTACGTAGTTCGTGCGTAGGGGTTGGGTAAAGGGATAACGCGATGTTGCATGCGCGAAGGGAACGGACAGGGTGAGCCTGTCGGTAGTTACTCATTCAATTGTGAGATAGATATGGCGAAAGATCCGGCTGTAATTGCCTTTAAGACACAATCGAAGCTCTTCAATGCGCAGACGAAGCTTTCTAAACGCCCGATTCAACTTTCGATGTTAATACTATCTGTGCTGGCGGTTGTATTTCCGGCGTATTACGCAGTGCGCTCGATGGCAGGCATGATTCCAATCAGTTGGGGCATACCGTCGGACCGAGTGATGGTGACAGCCTCGAGCGAGATTCTGCAGTTCATTGCCATACACGGTGGGGTGTTTCGGCAGCCGACCGAAATCGAGAAATGGGCGGCCTTTACCGCGCAAGTCTCTGTGGACGCCGCCCTGTTGCCGGACGATAGCGGAAGTCCGACACTGGCCCTAACAGCGATCATATATTTATGTGCGATATCTATTGCCGCCGGTGTGGCAAAATGGCGACACACGCGATATACCGTGATGGAGAAGTGGTTTAGCCTTCCGCCGGCTGTCGGCACATCAATGAGCGCACCGTTGAATGAAGGACGAACACAGAACGATCCGGCCGACCGGCACGAGAGCCTGCGCAAGGCGCATACATCTCTGCGTTGCGAGGTTGCATTAATCGTTGGCGTTGCACTCATGACAATGGCATTCCTATTCGACAAGAAGCTGCACGACCGCGAAGCGTATCATACTTTGAAGAAATCCTACGATAGCGTGGTGGCTTCGAAGACGATGCTGCAGTCCGTGATCATCAGGGATTCCATGAACCTTCAACGGACGCAGCAAGAGCTTGCAGCCATAGCCGCAACCGGTCATGTGGACACTACGAAGTTGAACAAGGTGCTCAGCAGGCTAAAGCAGGCAAGCGCCGATCAAAACCGGACGCTTGCCATCATTTCCGCCTTGGACAGTTCCCGCACCAGCACGATCGGGATGTTGCAGGCAATTCGAGTCGCAACCGAACGCATCGATGTGAACACGCAGCGGAGCGTTGAGTATCTGGCGAGGCAGGCACCGAAGCCCGGTGATCGCCCTCTTGACTCGGCCGTTGCGCAACCGATAATTCCGGCCTTGCCGGACTCGGCGCGGACGGCAGCGAAAAGTGCCGCGTTGAATGGCGTGTAGTGTGGTATGCGCACAATGCGTTGTTATGCGTTTGGTGCGCATGGCAATGTTACGCTGCCTCGTTCGTGAGTACGATCGAACACCGGGACCGTGAGATACGCGCACGCCGGTTCGGAAACATCCGGGCCGGCGTCCCGCCTGCAGGCTCGGGGCATTTTCACCGCGAAGGCGCAGGGAACGCGAAGGCCACCATGCGCTCAGCGGATTCACCGATCGCACCGCGCATCCGAGCACGCTTCCCGCGCCCAGCGTCAAGTGTCCGGTCCCTCAATACGTTGACGAAACTGTAGGTGATCTTGCACCCCTTGCTCCGGGATGCCGAAGATGAGGAGCCTCACGCTCACCGGTGGTGTCGCTGCGCTCGACCACCGGCAAGCGGCTGCGAACCCTCCGGGTTCGATAACGCGGCCGGTGATTGCACGTTGTCCCCGGAATTTTGCAGCGCACCGCCCCTCGCCACCGGCCGCTCGGCGGCGTCCAGGGACGCGCGCGTCGGCCCGGACTCCGCTCGCGGTTCCGCATTCAGAATTTCGCATTCGAAATTTCCCCCTCCCCGGTGCGCCGCGCTACTCCACCTCCTCATACGAGACCTCCTCCAGCGGCACGCGCAGGTCGATGCCGAACGCGAGGGCGTCGGTCCGCCGGTTCGTGCCGGCGGCGATGCGCGTCCGTTCGTCGTCCGCTGTGCTCGGTGCGCGGCCGAACATCTGAATGAAGCTTTGGTCGCCGATGACGGCGTTGATCGGCGGAATTGCATGCGCGGTCGGCAACGTTGCCGACGCGACGGCGAACGTAAGGGGGAAGAGGACGGCAAGCGCGGCGATCAATCGTGTGGCAGGTGCATGGGCGTTCATCATGGACTCCCGCAAGTGTATGAAACGAATCGCGGCGCATGGTGGGCACCGTGCGTGAACCTACACGGGTGCGGGCCGTCGGTTACTCGGCCCGCGGCAACGGCGGTCTCTCTCGCCCGCGCGTGCGTTCTCTTCCTCATTGCCGCGTCGCCGATTGCGGTCCTGGAAATACTCCGATCGTGAATTATGGTGCGGGCCCGCGAACGCTTGGATCCTATCCGAGAATAACATTCCGGTCGTCATTGTGAGGAGCGAAGCAATCTCGCGTCCCGTAGTGAAGCACCGTCGAGGAGATTGCTTCCTTCGGCAAGCTCAGGACCGCTTCGCTCCTGCTAAGGAACATCGAAAGGACCTGGGTCGTTGCGAGCGACCGAAGGGAGCGCGGCAACCTCGCCGTATTGCCGTGCGAGCCCGGTGAGATCGCCACGTCGTCGCTTCGCTCCTCCTCGCGAAGACCCCGGTTGTTCCTTCCCCAGGAACAGCGCACACCTGCGCCATTTGTCTCACAATGACGACCGGAGTGCTATTCTCGGATAGGATCTAACGCAATGGACGGCAATTCCGGTGACGGCGATACAGGAATATTCGATGGATACAATGCGCTCCACCTCGGCGCCGAACGGATGGAGGGGGTATTGCGCTAACAATGGTATGCAATTTCTTAATGCAATGCGCATGCGCGACGGACGGGAATATCGGCTCCCATCCGGCGGCTTCAGTGTCGTTGAGCCGTTCAAGTATTTTGTCGCCGTTCGTAATTCGATGTAATCGACGCGTCCGCCCGAGCGTGACGTTGCCGGGTGCGACGACGGTGCGGACGATGGTGGTTTGGATCGGTACGTATTCCCTGACTTGTGCGCTGTTCTCCTCATCCTGCGCCCTCGTCGCATGCAAGGTTGCGAAGCATGCAACCACGATGCGCATCGAAGCAGCGACAAGGTTCTTCACGGCATCTCCCTCGGTCTCCGACGTGATTGCATGGGAGCCGTTGCCGGAGATCGAAGTTTCGAGCGAATGTTGTCGACTCGGCGATCACGCGCGCGTTGCGCCGCGACATCGATCGTATTGGGGAGATCAATGCACGCATCAACGCGCGAATCCGGTTGTGATCCGCCGTGAAATCGATGGTGGGGAGAATGGGAGAGTGTGTGGCAATGATACGGAGTTCCAGCGCGCGGAACTTCTTCCCGTTTGCCGAACCATGCCGGTATGATGTGGGATGATGCGCGCGGCCTTCGATTGGGGCTTGGGGATACCCAAAGATGTACTCCCGCACCGGGTATGCCGTGAGCCAATTTAGGAGTTCACACCCATCATTCATCCCCTTGTCGTCGCCGGCCGAACGGCCTGGTGTGACACGCCGTGATATCCGGCCGAGACGTGTTCCGTTCGGCAGCGGGGCGCGCGCGCGTGCGACGGGCGAGGGAATCCGTCCCCACATGATCGGAAATTGGACATCGTCATGGTCAAGCTTCCCACATTCATACGTGCCTTCGGGCTTCTTCTCGGTGCCGTGGTCGTAATGGCGATCATCGCGCCGTCGGCCGCATCGGCACAGACGCCCTGCAACTGCCCGGTTGTCTACTTCAAGATCGATCCGAACATCCCGTGCAACGTGAACCTCTGCGTCCGCGACTTCTCGGGGATCAACTGCAACTTCTACGCGCCGGGTGCCCTGTATCCGGTTCCGTGCAACAACGCCTTCGCTTTCTATATCCTCGACTGCTACGGCACCTACATTCAAGTGACGACGGCCACGCCGGCGGTCTGCGTCTGTGCGGCGCCCGGCTGTTGTATCGATGCCTTCGTGGTGCAGGATGTCAACG
>CAZJYH010000447.1:0-4602 GCA_964549365.1 uncultured Alphaproteobacteria bacterium | reverse complement strand
AATCGGGCGCGAATCCGATGGGTGCAACGCAACGTTCGGCACCCGCGGGCGTATGCGGCGCTTCACAACCGCGCTCACCGGCACCGTTCGGTGTTGTATCGATCACAGGAGACTTCGCCGTGCTTCAGCACCTCGACATTGTACCATTCCTCATCGACAATGACTCGCTCGCCGGTCTCACCGAGACCGAAGGGAGCCTCTCCGCCAACGAGCGGGGGATCGCGCTCGAGTTCCGAATCGTCGACACGATTCTCGGCATCGCCAAGGGCCGCGTTCATACGATCGCTATCGGTTTTGCCGATCTGCAGTCGATAACATTCCGTGCACGGGCGCTGATGATGGGAGGGTACGTCGAACTGCGCGCGCGGCGCCAGGGTGTGCTGGAGGAGTTGCCGGAGTCGAGAATGGGGATGGTGCGCCTGAAGATCAAGCGTAGGGATTGCAATGCCGCCGAAGTCTTCTGCATGTCGGTGCGCGAGGCCGTTGGCCGGATACGCAACGAGCAGCTGATGGACGATCTGAGCCGCCTCGAGCGTGGCGATGAGTCGGCCGGGGCGTAGGCATCGACACCGCATCCAGGCACCAGATCGCGACGCAGGGATGGCGCACCTGGGGCGGATGATGTGGAGTCTCGATGTGCTCCGCCTTTGCCCGTCGAGCCGTGCGTGACCTGAACGCACGGCGGACCATCGTTGCGGAAAAACGCCGGCCGTGTATGTCGCACGTGGGTATCGACCTGGTGGAATCGACACGGGAGTATCGAAGAGCGCATCGGATGGGGTCGACGCGGGATGTCTCCGGCGACCCGTCGTGATGCGCCGCGCCGGGGGCGATGCCGTCACGACAACGATTGTCGCCTATTCGAGCTCTGCCCTGACCTTCTTCGGGAGCGAGTCGCGCACGAGCTTGTAGGAGTCATCGATCAGCGCGCAGATCTCTCGTCGAGGGATCGAGCCGTCCAACGTCACCGTGTTCCAATGCTTCTTGTTCATGTGATAGCCGGGGCGTACGGCGTCGTACCGCTCACGCAGTTCCACGGCCCGTTCCGGATCGCACTTCAGGTTCACCGTCGGCGGAATGTTGTCCAGGCCGGTCAACGCGAACATCTTTCCGCCGACTCGAAACACCAGCACCGTCTCGCCGAACGGCGTGGCCTCATCCGTTCCGGTCTTCGCGAGGCAATACGCCCGCAGTTCATCGATGTTCATCGTTCCATATGTCGAATGGTTCCTGGAGGAACGCGGACCGGCTCAATCCGATGCGAGTGCACCGGATTGAGCGCGGCCTGCGCGTTTCGAGGCGGATGAGGCGAGTCCGGCGTCCGCCTCGCGAGCCTGCGCCCGCGAACGACGAACGCGCCGGAATGAAAACGGCCCCTCAGGTCGGAACATGAGGGGCCGTCGTTCGCTGTTGTCGCGATTGGGCTCCGTTGCCCGTGCCGCCTGCGGCGTAGTGCCTATCGCGCCACCACGAACCGACTGAACCCTGTGGGGATACCGTCGGTGAGGAGTTGCACGAAGTACACGCCGGCCGGCAGCGCGCCGGTCGCGACGAGGCCGGATCCCTCGGTAACCGGGGCCGAGGCGATCAACCGACCCAGCGATGAATAGACCCGTATGCTTGCTGCATGCTGCACCCGATCGGTTGCCACATTGAATCGTACGCTTCCGGTTCCGACGTACCAGGCCGCGAGAGCAGCGGCTCCTCCGGCCGACTCCAGCGACGGAACGGAGGCAACAAGCGGCGTGACGTTGCCGGCGGCCGGGATCAATTGCCCCCGGGCCTCGCCGGTCGGAATGTCCTGTGTATGGAAGTTCGCGTACATCTCGCCGTTGCGGAAGGCATTCCAGTTCTCACTCGCGACGGGAGAGCCGTCCGGTAGACGGAACCAGATCAGTCCTCCGAGCCCTGACAGTTCGTACACGACATCACCGTTGACCCCCTTCGCCCCCTTGTGGATGTGTGCGTTGGTGGCCGGGGCTCGACCAGTCAGCCAGATGCCGGAGACCTGGCCGTCACCCTGAACGAGCGTCATGCCGGTGCCCATCATCTTCGAGGCCGTCACCGGCGGCTCCTCATTGGCGGCCGCGATCGCCGCGGTGAACACCTCGTTCGTATAGATCTGCCCACGGACTTCGCCGTTCGGATTGCTCGATGTATGGATGTTCACATAGAACCGACCGGAACGCAGGTCGGTGATGTCTTCGGCCGTCAGACCGTCCCAGATTCCATCGGCCATGCCCGAGGTGCCCGGGTTGGACGGCAGGTCGATTGCCTTGACGACGGGGCCGTTGGAACCCTTCGATGCACGGTGGAAATGCGCTCCAACCGGCGACGCCGAAAGGCTGTCCCACTCGACATGGTAGTACGCGCGGCTGAGCGTCGGGTCGAGCCAGATGCCGCACTTGCCGGTGCCGTTCGATCCGGAGACGGCCGGGACTTCCATGGCGGGGCTCAGCACCTGCGCGGAGAGGTTCGGGATGGGGGCAACCTGTGCGCGAAGCTGGCCATTCGGATTGGTGTTGGTATGCACGTTCACGTAGATCCCGCCGGCCAGCAGCGCCTGCATGTCGTCGGGGCTGATGCTGCTCCATGTTCCCGTCGCGGTCCACAGCCCATCAGTGAACTTGATGACGTGGACCGGCGACCCGTTCTGACCGGGGACCCCACGGTGGAAATGCGCGGCCGTCAGCGAATCGCCCGGCGGCAGCACAACCGTGACACGGTATTCGAGCGAGCTCGCGGCCGGATCGAACTTCATAATCGCAAGGCCCGTGCCCGCGTTTTCGACGGCGGGCGTCTCGGAGGCGCCGTCGAGCACGGCGAAGTGCGTAGCGATGAACGACTCCTGGGCTCGAGCGCTGATGGCCGCCGTTGCGCCGATCAGGGTAAGGCTGAGCAGGAAGCGCGATAGTCGTTGAAAGTGCAGGGGTGTAGAGCTACGCATCATGCGAGCCTCCAGGATTATGGGTTGATTGTGAGTGCCGATCGGACTCGACAAAGAAACACTTATGGACGGGATATCCAAGAACGTTGGCCCGCAGGATCCTCAAACGGACGAGCCCGAGGCGGCCTCCCCTTGGAACTCCGCGATCACCTCGATCGCCCCGACGATGTTTGCATTGAACGCATCGAGTTCTTCTGCCGGGATCCAGTACTCGGCATGCGACGATGCGCCGGCCGATCGAACCTCGTAGCGCTCGAGATACGATCGCGATACCTCGAACCGCGTAACGTAGCCCGCATATCCCGACGCCGAGTCCTTCGTATTCCAATCGCGCGCGATCTGCTCGGCGTACGAGCAGTTCAGCACCGGATAAAAGATCGGTTGCATCGGCAGTCGTGGTGGGAAGGCGCGAAACCCGTTCGCACGAATCAGATCGAGCTCCGCCTGTCCAACCGGGCGATAGAGCGTAACGGTATCGTCCATGATCCCTCTTCCGCAACGAGTTGCACCCAGCGTTGCCGTGCGAGCGGCCGCTCATCAATCACGCAGCCGGCCCGTCTCACCGATGCGGGCCTGTTCGAATCGGTTCAGCAGCATCGCCGCTGTCAGCCCACGTTTCTCGGCACCGGCGACATCGTACGTTGCCGCGCCGCCGTGCATCATCAGCAGTCGCGTCCCGTTGGCAACCGCCTCCATCATGTCGTGCGTCACCATCAGGGCCGTGAGCCCATGTAATTCGATCACCCGCCGCGTCAGCTCCAGCACCTGTTCGGCCGAACGCGGATCCAATGCGGCAGTGTGCTCGTCCAGCAACAATATGCGCGGCCGGCGAAGGGTTGCCATCAACAATGTCAGCGCCTGCCGCTGGCCCCCGGAGAGCGAGCCCATCGGCGTGTCCAGCCGATCCTCGAGTCCCATGCCCAGTTCGCGCGCACGTTCGCCCAGGCGCTCCCGTTCCGCCTTGTTCAGCCCGATGCGCAGCCCCTTGCGTACGCCACGCAGGCTCGCCATGCGCAGGTTCTCCGCAACGGTCATCGTCGGGGCCGTGCCCACGGTTGGGTTCTGGAACACGCGACCGATGTATGCCGCGCGAGAGTGAGCCTCCATGCGGGTCACGTCGATGTCGTCGATGAGGATGCGCCCGCGGTCCGGTGGCGACGTGCCGGCGATCATGTTCAGCAGCGTGGACTTGCCCGAGCCGTTCGTGCCGATCACCACCACGAATTCACCCGAAGCGATCTCGAGCGTGACGTCGCGCAGCGCTTCCACGCGGGTCGCGGTTCCCTCGCCGTACGTTTTCGAGAGGTGTTCGATGCGGATCATGATATCCACCGTCGGAGAAAAGCGATCATCCGAATCGCAGGCGAAGAAAGCGCCGTGATTGTGGGAGCAGGATGGCGAGCAGCACGAACGCCGCGGTCACCATCTTCAGGTCGGCCGGGGCAAGGCCGAGCGTCAGTGTAAGGCCGACCAGCGCGCGGAACAGCAGCGAGCCGAACACCACGCAGAGGAGCCTCATCCAGATGTTGAAGCGATCGCTGAACACGTTGGCGATCGTGTCGCCGATGATCACACTCGCCAGCCCGAACACCACGATGCCTATGCCCATGCCGATATCGGCGAAGCCCTGATACTGCGCCACCAGGCTGCCGCTG
>CAZJYH010000446.1:2817-4607 GCA_964549365.1 uncultured Alphaproteobacteria bacterium | reverse complement strand
CAGATGCTTCCCGTCGCGTGTGAACATCGGGAAGCCGTCGAACGTGTCGTTGTAGGTCAGGCGCGTCAGCTGCGTGCCGTCCTCGCGGATCATGTACAGATCGAAGTTCCGTCCCTTCGGATCGGCAAGGTTGCTGGCGAAGATGATGTGCACGCCGTCGGGATGCCAGAACGGTGCGAAGTTGGCCGAACCGTTGCTCGTGATCGCGCGCAGGTTGCTGCCGTCCGCATTCATCACCTGAATCTCCATGCGCGATGGGCGCACCAGCCCCTGAGCCAGCAGCTCACGATATGCGTCGAGCTCCTTCCCTTGTGGACGGTTCGCGCGGAAGACGATCTTGCGCCCGTCCCATGAATAGAACGCGCCGCCGTCGTAGCCCGGCAGATTCGTCAGCCGGTGCACGCCGGTGCCGTCCAGGTTCATGGAATACAGTTCGATATCACCCGACCGAACCGAGGTGAAGATGATCTTGTCGCCGGTGGGCGATACCGTTGCCTCGGCGTCGTAGCCGGGGGCGTCCGTCAGGCGGCGCACGATGTTTCCGGCGGTGTCGGCAACGAAGATGTCGTAGCCGGCGTACAGCGCCCACGTGTATCCCTTCGAGAAGTCCGGGGGAGGTGGGCATTGCGGGTCGGCGAGATGCGTCGACGCATAGAGCACGAGCGTATCCCCCGGCAGGAAATAGCTGCACGTCGTGCGTCCGGTACCGTTGGAGATGCGCCGCTCGCGGCCGGTGGCCAGATCGTAAATGTAGATCTGATCGCAATGCTCGCCGACCTCCGGATGCGTGCGTTGGTAGGAGAACTTCCGCTCATCGAAGCTGAAGTATCCCTCGGCGTTCTCTCCGCCGAACGTGAGCTGTCGCACGTTCGATATCCAGGCCCGTTCCGCTGGGAGCACGAGCGAGTTGGAAGTGCCGCAGCCGGCGATGAGCGATGCAACGAGCAGAGACGTGGAGACCAGGAGGGCGGAGATGCGCGGCATCATGAGGTGCGAGGTTTCGTGTCGGTATGCATGAAGTGCTGCGAATCTACGGCGCGGGCCTCTTTGCGCACAGCGTTCACATGCCACAAAACGCAAGCGGGGGCGCCTCGTCGCCCCCGCAACTATTTCTCAGTTCTCTCAACGCCTCTCAGGCGTGTGCGCCGTGCCTGTCATGCGAGGCCAGCGCGGCGTGGTCGGCGCCGGATCCGTTCGCCGCGCCGTTGCCGTTGCCGGAATGCTCATGTGCGACGGGCTTCGGCTCGTCGCCCGGTTCGAAGCGACCGCCGAGATGGCGCGCCAGGAAGCGCTCGGCGGCGGCGTAGAACTTCATCCTGTTCTCCGGCTTCGCGAAGCCATGCCCTTCATCCTCGAACAGCATGTATTCGTGCGCGATCCCCTTGCTGCGCATCGCGGCAACGATCTGCTCGGATTCCGACTGCTTCACGCGCGGATCGTTGGCGCCCTGCGCGATCAGCAGCGGGATCTTGATCCGGTCCACCTTGAACAGCGGCGAGCGCGACTGCAGGAACTCCATCTCGGTCTCGGGGTTGCCGACGCGCCGATGGAACAGGTGGATGTTGGGCTTCCAATAGGGTGGGATCGTTTCGATGAAGGTCAGCAGATTGCTCGGGCCGACGATGTCGACCGCGCAGGTGAACAGCTCGGGGGTGAACGTCGCGCCCACCAGCGCCGCGTAGCCGCCGTAGGAGCCGCCGTAGATCGCCACGCGTTTCGGATCGCAGAAGCCGTTGCGTTCGGCCCACCCCACGGCATCCACCAGGTCGTCGTGCATGCGGCCGCCCCAC
>CAZJYH010000446.1:0-2807 GCA_964549365.1 uncultured Alphaproteobacteria bacterium | reverse complement strand
TTGGTGTGGTTGACTGGGATGCGCTGGACAATGCGCCGCGCATCACCACCCACTCCTTGTCGCCGGCGTTCACGAACTGCTTGCCGTAGCCGGTGGAGCCGCGGTAGTTCACCTGAAGGCAGGCGTAGCCGCGATTGGCCAGCCACTGTGCCTCGGAATCGTATCCCCACATGTCACGGACCCACGGGCCACCGTGCACCTTCAGCACCATCGGGCATGTGCGGGCGTCGGCGCCCGGCGGAAGCGTGAGGTAGCCGTGGATCGTCAGGCCGTCGCGCGCCGGAAAGCTGATGGGGCGCATCGAGGCGAGCGTGTAGCCATGCAGCTCGGGGCGGGAGTCGAACAGGAATGTTGCGGTCCGCGTGCTTCGGTCGTAGGCATAAAACGCCACCGGTCCGTCGTCGGTGATGAACCGCACGATCCAGATACGATCCTCCTCGTCGTTGCTGATCACGTTGAAGTCACCGGGGTGCAGCGTCTGGATGATCTCGACATCCTCGCGCACTCCTTCGTCGAGCACCAGCCAGGTCATACGATCGCGGGCGAAACCGACCATCTGCACCTCCATCGTATCCGGGTGCATCTCCAGATCGGTGACATCGTATTGCGGATCCTCCGCGATCACGCTGATCGTATTGTCGGCGAGATCCAGCCGCACAAGACGGCCGGCATTCGCATTGCGCGAGTCGACCATCAGCAGCGAGCGGCCGTCCTTGCTGAACGTGATCGGGCTGCTCGTGTGCGAATCCTCCTGCTCCCACGAGAAGAGCCGGCGCCACTCGTCTTCGCGGTGCTCACGATACAGTACGTCGATTCCGCCGTCCGCGTTGGCGCCCATGGCAAGCCGCACCACCAGATCGATGTCGGCGATCCACCCGAGGATGTTCCCCGGATTACGTTCCACCAGTTTCAGCGCACCGCTCGGGACATGCAGATCGTAGACGTCGTGGACCTGTGGGTTGTCACGGTTGATCGCGACGAGGATGTTGTCCGGGAAATATTTGTTGTAGGCCACCACCCGCGCGCGCACGTTCTCGAAGGGAGTCAGGTCCCGTGTGTCGCGAGTTTCGATGTTGGCCGAATACAGGTGGTAATTCTCGTCGCCGTCGACATCCTGAATGTAGTGGATGTTGCGGCTGTCCGTCATCCATCGGAACGATTGGATGCCCCTGTTCGTATCGTTCGTGATGGGCGTGTACGTATCGTCTCCCAATCGCCCCACCAGTATGTTCAACACTCCGTCGACCGGTGCCAGATACGCCAGCATCGAACCATCGGGCGACACCTGCGGATTGGCTTTGATCGGGTTGCCGAACAGCACACTCCTCGGTATGAGATCCGTCATCTGAGATTCCATTGCACTACCTCTGGGCTTCATTGTGAAGCAGGCCACGGTGAAACGGTTCGGGTCTCCTCGGTCCCGATTGCGCGCAAACCGGCCGCACGTATGGGATCCATGCTTCAAGGCCACGCTCGTTCCGCAGGAAACTTGCGTTGCCGGTTCGGTCGAATCGGGGGTAATGGGGTGTCGTGGGGACGACGGCACCGTCTGAGGGACAGTCGTGCGAACTTCAACGTGACTCGCTCGATTCAATGAGGCGAGCGCCGGCATGCCTCATCGGAAGCGTCCGTGCATGCTTGTCGAGAGAGCATCGGGAGACACTGCATCAACGACAACGCACACAACCGTGTCGGACGCGGCAACCACGGTGAACTTCCGATGAACGGTTGAACTCCATGATACAGCCGCGACCAATATCCGGTCCGGTCACGGAATTTCCTACGATGAAGATGTATATGTCGGCGGCCCCGTTTTGGGGGTCTCAATAGCGACGGCGAAATACCTTTATCGCATCGATCCGGCTTCTCTCGTCGTCGGCCGAATCGGCGCGCGCCGCGAGGGGTGCGCTGTACGTTCGCGATCCACAATTCACCTCGGCTCCACCTCCACCCGCACGCGCGTGCGCAGCGTGTCGCTGCGAAACACCGGATGCGGGCGGTTCTCCTCGGGGGCGGTTTCAGTGCCGCGCCCGTTCGGGTGCCGGTGTTTTTCCGCGTCGGCGTTCTGTGCGTGGGTGTTCCGCGCGCAGGTGTTCCGCGCGCAGGTGTTCGGCGGGGACGGCGCGGGGGAGACGCTCGATCCCGTCACCTATCGCGGCCGCTCGATGCTCCACGCAATCAGACCGCACAGGCCGAACAGGCTGTTCAGGATGCCGTGCGTGGCGGCCATCTGCGGGATGGTGATGGTGGCCGTCTGGCGGAAGTTGCCGACGGCGTACAGCAACGCAAGGAGCATGGCGGCAACCGACGCACCCGCCGCAATGCGCAGCAGCAAACGCGCGCGGGGCTGCGTCAGTTTGTGGGCTGCTCCGAGTGCCAGCACGCCGTGCAGCGTGATACAGAGTGCCAGCACCGCCGCCGCAGCCACCTCCATCGCCGATGAGAACGTTATCCCCAGGGCCACGAGCGGCGGCCCGGCAATGATGCCGTGGGCCGCGATCAGATAAAGCCTCCATCGCCTCGCGCCTCCGGTACGCAATACACGTCCCGTATGGCCGGCGACGATCGGGGCCATGAAGCCCGCGAAGTGGAAGTGCACCGCCGTCAGAAAGGCGATCACGCCGCCGAAGCCGAGCGGCGCCATCGCGAGGCGGTCCGCCGCGAGCCAAGCCGCGCCGATCGGCAGGTAGATGAGCGCCGCGCTGATCGCGATCTCCTCGATGCCGCGTTGGCGTGCATCGGACCGCGCACGCACAAACAGGCGCCAGGCACCGAACGCACCCGCCATCGCGGCGAAAAGCAGCCAC
>CAZJYH010000445.1:0-4612 GCA_964549365.1 uncultured Alphaproteobacteria bacterium | reverse complement strand
GCAACCATATACACGGCTGTACCGCAATGACGGCGGCGCCTTCGTCCACGTCTCGACCGCACTGTTCCAGGGTGTTGGCCACTCGGCGGCGGCATGGGGCGATTACGACAACGACGGCGATCTCGACGTCGCACTCTCCGGCATCGGCACCGACGCCTTCATCCCCGGTGAGACACGGCACCTGATGGTGTATCGAAACAACGGGACCGGCACGTTCACGCTCGCATGGACGGCTCCGCAGGGGGTGGCGAAGGGTTCGCTGGCGTGGGGTGATTACAACAACGACGGCAACCTCGATCTGCTCGTCACCGGCGAGGAGCATACCTTCGTCTACACACCCGTCGCCCGCGTCTACCAGGGGAACGGCGGAGGCGTCTTCACCGACATCGGCGCGGGCCTGACCGGCGTGGACGAGGGACGCGCATCGTGGGGCGACTACGACAACGACGGGCGCCTCGACATCCTCCTGGCCGGCGAGGACGCCGGCGGCACGAGCATCTCCAAGGTGTACCACAACACCGGCGCGTACTCGGCGAACAATGTTCCGGCGACCCCGACGGGATTGTCGATACTGACCACCGCGCATTCGATCAAGGCATCGTGGGCGCCGTCGACCGACGCGGAGACTCCGTCGACCACGCTCTCGTACAACATCTACATCAAGCAGAGCGGCGGCCCGTACTCACCGGCGCCGATGTCGGATGTCGGCAGCGGCTGGCGCCGCGTTCCGGAGCTCGGCAACGCGCAGCTGGTCACCAGCCGCACGATCGGCGGCCTGACGCCGGGCGCCACCTACGATGTCTGCGTGCAGGCGATCGATCAGGCCTATGCCGGCTCCGCGTTCGCATGCACCACGTCGGTGACGCTCCCGTCCAGTGAGTCCGACGTGATGATCCACGACTGCATCGGAGACGTCGGCGCCGAGCCGAACCCCGCATGCGGCGGCTGCTACTGGAACAGCTCGGATATCTACATCCGCAACACCAACGACGGCCTGATCAACACGACGGACCAGACGCCGATCAGCGGCGGCGCATCGAACTGGGTGTACGTGAAGCTGAAGAACCTCAGCGCAACCACCTCGAGCACCGGACGCGTCTACGTTTACTTCGCCAAGGCGTCGGCGGGTCTGGCCTGGCAGACCAACTGGGTGAACGACATTCGCTCCGGCGTGGTGTATGGGAACATCGTCGGCTACTACGATGTGACGCTGCCGCCGAGCGGCTCGACGACCGCGGAGGTGGAGTGGGCCAACGTGCCGGATCCGTCCGACTTCGGCGATCCCGACGCGCGCCACTTCTGTCTGCTGGCACGCTATGTCTCATGGGACGATCCGATGACCTTCCCGGAGGTCACCAACCAGATCACAAACACGCGCGAGAACAACAACATCGCGTGGCGGAACGTGACGGTGATCGACGGTGACGGCCCGCTCGCCGCTCCGCTGGATATCCACAACGTACATCTCGTCGGTGCGATCGGCCGAATCGATTTCAACGTTCCGCCGGAGGAGGCACAGAACAGCGTGCTGAACCACGGCACGGTGACGGTGGATCTCGGGCCGGAGCTGTATCAGCGCTGGGTCGACGGCGGCAGCCAGGGCACCGGCGTTCGCAAGGCGAGCCAGGAGCAGGGGAACACCGAGATCGTCATCGAGTCGGCGAACGCCTCGATCGCCAACATCACGTTCAAGGAGGAGGAGACGTTCACGATGCACGTGAAGATCGCGCTCTCGGCGAACGATCCGGGACCTCCCGGAACGGTGTATCACTGGGATGTGGTGCAGTACGACGACCAGCAGACCGACGCGGTCGGCGGCGAGCGGTACGAGATACATGCGCCGGGGAATGCCGGCGGCGAAGGGGCCGGCAAGAAGGGCGTGACGGGCGCCTCGGAGCCGGCGCAGGCCCTTCGCCTGTCCGCATCGCCGAACCCGACCAACGGAAGCACGCTGATCGCCTACACGCTGCCGACCGAATCGGCGGTGACGCTCTCGATCTTCGACGCGGCAGGCCGTCCGGTGCGTGCCCTGGTCGAGAATGAGACGAAGGCCGCCGGCAAGCACACGACGACCTGGGACGGCACCGGACGCGACGGCCGGCGGGTTCCGGCCGGAACGTATTTCTACCGTGTCAACACGGCGAACGGCTCGGCCGAAGCGCAGATCAAGATCGTGCGCTGATGACCGACGCAGCCAACTCGTAATGACGCCGTGCGCCCCGTGGAGCAATCCATGGGGCGCACGGGCTATTTCGAACACGGGAGCCGCGGGGCCGTCGACGCTGCGAAGAGCTGAGAGGCCGAGTCGCGGGCCATTCGATATTCGCCATATCGCGTGCGCCGTATCACCCGCGAACGGCTTTCGGTTACATGTACATTCGGAGCTCTTCAATTATTGCATCGCACCACAATCGCCACTCGGCACAACCATAGAAATGGCGGAACCTCACGCGGCCGTGGATCCGTCGCGTCCGACACGGCCGGTCGGCAACCGCACATTCTCCCCAATTCTCCGACCAGGTACGATCGCCTGTCGGTGATCGCGCATGTCGTACGAACAATTTTCGCGAGCATCGTCTTCCATTCGATGAAACGCCCGGGCACGTCGAAATTGCACATCGCCGCAGCGACAATTCGTTGCGGGGAGAGGTGATGCACGTCCCCCTCGGCCCGTGCTGATGATCGTGGACATCGGATAAACGTCTTCGAGACGAAGATGCCGAGACCATTCGATTGAGGTCGAAACGGAACGGCCCTTCGCGGAATATCCGGGAAGGGCCTTCCTGAAAACTCTCGAATTACGTCATCTCCCCATCCCCACCCAATCCACGCCGGCATTTCCGCCGGAACGCAGGCGCTCGATCAGCTGCCCTGCATGGTGCTGCACGTGGCGCAGATTGTAGATGTGCAATTCCAGACGGCTGAAGGGAATCCACGCGAACCCTGAGGGAGCGGCCGCGAGATCCGCTCCGGATGTCCCCTCGGCCGAAATCACGGCGTTCACCATCCGCTCAACAATTTCCGCGTAGGCGAGCAGATCATCGGCCGTGTTGATGCGCTCGCCCCCCTGTTCATCGGTCGGCAGCGGAGAGGCAAAGAAGTTCGCCCCCGGAATTGCCCGCTCCCACGGCACAAATTCCTCCTCGGAAGCGGAGAGATACAGGTGCGCGTAAAAAATCGCGTGATAGGCAATTCGCCAAAACCGGTTGGCATGCGCGGGATCGTTCCACAGATCATCCGGGCAACTTTCGATTGCGGCGCGAAGCATCGCCAGCGCCGCACGGAATTGCGATTCAAGAAGAGTGTGCATGATGATGGGTATGAATTGTCGGCATGAAAATTCGGTCACGGCGGCGCGAGCGGTGCGATTGTGCTTGCACGGATAGTTGTAAACCGCATGATTACGACCTCCACATTCCCCGTTGTACAACATTCACAACATACTCAGGAGATACCCATGAAGAGGCAGACTCTGCTCTCGATCTGCGCCCTGCTCGGCGCCGTTTTGATGTGTGCCGCCTCCGGCACCGCGCACGCTCAGGCGAACGCCTGCTGCGGGTTCACCGTGATCGCCAACCAGACGATCCCCGCCGCCTGTTTCAACATCAACGTCACGACCAGTTGGGGCGCGGGCGGGGCAACGCAGACCGACGCGGTCACCACCAACGGCGCGAACGGGTTCAACATCATCGGCTGCAATCCGGCGGCACCGACGACCCCGTTCAACTGGGTGTCGCTCGACGGCGGCGCCACCACGATCCCCTACAACACGCCGACCACGTTCACCTTTCCCGCCCCGTGCAACACGTGCGTGAATGTGATCGTGGACACCGACCCGAACGGCTGCATCCGCATCCGCCTGACGATCTGCCCGTGATCGATCGATCGCGGAACGCTCGATGAGGATCATCGAATCAGGGCGCGTCCCATAAACCACGGGACGCGCTTCCGGCGCCCACGTGTGGCCGCGTGTCGACTTCGAGTTCGTCGGCCACCACTCTACACATTCAAAGCCGATACGCACGCTCTCGCTGTCCGGATCCGTTCGGCACGTCATCGAGGGAGCGCTTCGAAGAACGCAAGCGCGCGGCGCTCCGACCAGTAGGTGCCGTCGCCGGCGCACGCGATGAATCCGATATGCCCGCCGGAGCGGGGCATCTCGAGCGTAATGCACGGATTGCGCTCCGCCTCGGCCACGGGATAACAACGTCCGGAGAGGAAGGGATCGTTCAACGCGCTGACCAGCAGGGCCGGAACGCGCACGGCGTCGAGGTACCGTACGCTGCTGCACTGCTCCCAGTAATCCGCCGCGCCGCTGAAGCCGTGGAGCGGTGCGGTATAGCGGTCGTCGAACTCGTGAAATGTGCGCATCCCCGCCAGCGGTTCCAGGTCGACCGCGCCGGGGAACCGCGCCGCCTTCTCGCGCATCTTTGCCCCGAGCGACGCGATGAACCGGCCCATGTAGATCCGCGTCGAGAACCGTGCCAGGCTGTCGGCTCCGGCCCGCAGGTCGCATGGAGCGGAGAACGCCGCCACCCCGGCGATGCGTTCGTCGACCGCGGCGCCGCGCTCACCGACGTACTTCAGCGCGAGATTGCCGCCGAGGCTGAAC
>CAZJYH010000444.1:1972-4639 GCA_964549365.1 uncultured Alphaproteobacteria bacterium | reverse complement strand
CGATGAAGCCGCTCTTGCCCATGCCTGTGGTGACCACGCGGCCGGTGCAGGCGAGGACGAGCGGGGAGGGCGGCTTCGAGACGCTGAGCGACGTGGTATCGGGGGCCGTGAAGATCAAGAACACGCTCGGCGCGCTGGCCCGCGCCGACGACGGGGATGAGCTGCTGGAGGGGGCGCAGGAGGAGTATCGGCGCGAGGGAACCACCAGTCCGTTTCAGTACATCGTCTACGGGCACACGCACGAGGCGCGCCACGACTGTTTCCGAGCATGGAACAACGGGATGGTGCAGATGTACATCAACACCGGAACGTATCTCCCGTTCATCGAACGCACGCGGACGGGGGAAGGGTACTGCACATCGCATCAGATGTCGATGGCGTTCTTCTACAAACCGGGCGAGGACACGCACACGCAGACGCGCACGCACGACGGCCCGACGATCTCGGTCTGGAACGGCATCCGCCGGAAGTAGCCGACGCATCCAAAGGCCCACGCCCCGCAACGACGAACGCCGCCCCGGACAATCCCGGAGCGGCGTTCCCTGTTGGTGCCGTACGGCATACGAATCGATCGATGCGGCCTCAGTTCAGGCGCACGTTCGCCGTGATCATCGCCTTCAACGTCGGCGAGTTCTTGCTGCTGGTGTTGAACACTGCCTCGGCCGACGCCGTCCCCTCCTTGATGGGGCGCACCGTGGCGGTAACGCGCAGGCTGTCGCCGGGCGCGATCTGTCGGGCCTGGGTCATGTCGAACCGCACCACCATCTCGGGCGCGTTCGTGAACGTCGGCGGCTGAACGGTGACCGCCTCGGGGCCGGTGTTCTTGATCAGCACCGACGTGTTCTGCTCGGTCCCCAACTTCGCCGAATCGAGCACGGGGAAGAACTCCGGCACCAGTTCCATCTCGCGCACCACGTCGGCCGTGAGCGGGATGATGAGCACCTTGCGCGAGGAATCGTTCGACGTGATCGTCAACGACTTGTGCTGCTCGCCCGTGCGATTGCTGACGTCCATGGTCACCTTCACAACGGCAGTGTCGCCGGGCCCCAGATTCTTCCGGTCGATCGGGGCGGTGGTGCATCCGCAGCTGGGGTGCACGTCGTTGATCTTCAGGGTGTCGTTGCCGGTGTTGACGATCTTCACCTCGTGCGTGAGCATGCCCGGGGGCACGCGTCCCCAGCTGACACTGTCGCCGCCGACCACGGTTATCTTGGCGGGCCCGCGCCCCGTCGGACTCCCCGGCTTCCCGGAATCGCATGCCGCGGCCACCAACGCGAGAAGCACGACGGACAGCGTCGCCGCCATCCCCTTCGAACCGGTACGGAATTTCTTGATCATCATTGTAAAACCCAGTGGTCTCCGATTGGATGAGAGAGCAGACTGCTGAAAGACACACGCGGTCCCGCCGTCGCGCGCAACCGCTCGCACCGACGGCCGTGACGATGCCCCGCTCACGCGCATCGCGTCGCCTCGGGCCCTCCCCTCGTTCGGCGCGCCGACGAACCGCGGTCCTTCAACAGTCCAACAGGCGAAGCTTGGTCTCTTCCGCCCATGGTTGCGCAACACGACCGGCAGGCGCCATACTCGCCGGCTCGCGCACACTCGCTGCGCCGCACGCACGCATTGCGCCGCGCTCCATCACGGCGCCGCGCTCCATCACGGCGCCGCGCTCCATCACGGCACCGCGCACTTGCATCGCGCCGCGCACTCGCATCGTGCCGGGCTCAATCGCCGGACGTGCCGAACACGACGCGGCGATTCTTCCGCCGTCCCTCGGCGGTGCCGTTGGAGCCGACGGGGCTCCCTTCACCGTACCCCTGTGCACGAAGGCGCGCCGCGTCGATCCCCTTCCCCGTCAGATAGTCCACCACGGCGTTCGCGCGGCGTTCGGACAGGCTCTGGTTCGCCTCGTCGGTGCCGAGGTCGTCGGTGTGGCCGCCAACCTCGAGCGTCATCGAAGCGTCGGCAAGCAACATCTTCGCCACGCGATCGAGCTGCGTTCGCGCCTGCCCCGTCAGGTCGGCGCTCCCGGAGGCAAAGAGCACGATCGGCAGCCGAGATGTCGAGGGGACCGGGGCCGGGGTCTTCCCGGGTGTCAGCAACATGTCGCGCGTCATCTCGGTGTAGGCCGTGATCTCCGTCAGGTCCACCGTGGCGCCGTCCCCCTTGTAGCCCGGCGCATCGGCGCGCAGGCGGTACCTGCTTCCGGCCGGGAGCGTGATGCTGTATGCCCCGGTCGAGGGATCGGTGCGGGCGATGCCGCCCCCCTTGCGCCCCGAGGAAGTGTTGTAGACGACCGACGCGGCCAGCGGCTCCCGGGTCTTCTTGTTCAACACGTGCCCCGAGATCAGCACCGCCGCGCGCGGGCGCACACGCTGCTCCAGCTTCACGCGGAAGATGTCCGTCTCGCCGAACGAGTTCTGCCCGGAAACCATGTAGGCGTACTCGCCGGACGCAGGGATCGTGAAGAAGCCGTCCCACTGATCACTGTTGATCGGCTTGCCGAGGTTCTCCGGCTTCGACCACCGCTTCCACGTGCTGTCCGTCCGCCGCGTGACAAAGATGTCGCTGCTGCCGTAGCCGCCCCGGCCATCGCTGGCGAAGTAGAGCGTGACGCCGTCGGCGGCGAGAAACGGCGTGCGATCCGAGCCGCGCGTGTTCACGTCG
>CAZJYH010000444.1:0-1962 GCA_964549365.1 uncultured Alphaproteobacteria bacterium | reverse complement strand
TGCGCTTCACGTCGATGTTCTACAACTTCTCCTGGTTCTGGGGCTCCGACCAGACGTTGCCGTCACCGAGGAAGCTGACGTACAGGTCGAGATCGCCGTAGCTGTCGCGGCGCTCGATCGCCAGCAGCAGCGTCTTGCCGTCGTTCGCCAGGTAATAGTTGGCGGCCGGAGCGTAGCTGTAGAAGTTTTGAACGTTCATCTTCTGCGGCTTGCTCCATCCGCTCTTCGTGCGGTTCACCATCGAAAGCCCCGGCGACATGGTGCCGTCCGGATTGTACACGTTCCCGAGCAGCAGCGTGTTGCCGTCCGGCGAGACCGAGCAGACGAAGTTGTGATCGCGCGTGTTGAGCGGCGGCCCGATGTTCTTCGCCGGCGACCATGTGCCGTCCTTCTGCCGGGTCGAAAGCCAGATATCGTCGCGGCCGACGTTCGTCGGATCATCGGTCCGATCGAAGTACAGCGTCTTGCCGTCCGGTGAAATCACCGGGCAGACGTCGTTGTAGGCGGAGTTGACGTTCGGGCCGAGGTTCTCGAGCAGAAGGCTGTCGACCGGCTGCGCGCGCAGCGCACAGGTGAGAGCAAAGGCAGCGGCCAGCAGCAATACAAACCGCCGGCGTCGAGGGATATGATTCATACGATGACTGGGATTCCGGATTCAATGTTGCGCGGACCGCGCGCAGCGCCGGTGCGCATGCGCGTTGGGGCGCGTGGATGCGGTCAGCGTATCGGTGGTAGTGGGAGCAACCGATCAACGAAAATACGTGCGCGCCGCCGTGCCGTCAAAGCCAACTCGACGCAGGGAAGTGACTCAGTTTGCGTACGATAGCGACGTGAAGGCTGAGACTCCCCTGCGTTGTCATTCCCGCGAAAGCGGGACTCCATGGGGCTCGCCGAGTGGATCCCCGCGTGCGCGGGGACGACAGGCCGGTTGTTCCGTTGAAGACGGTACTTCCAATTCTACCATTGAGTCACGACTCAACGTAGAACGTGGGCGGGCACGCCTCGAGATATCGCGCCACGATCAGCGAGGCCGTGAGCGAGCGCGCAGGTTCCACCGAAAGCGTGCCGTGGCGCCGAAACGCTCGTTCAGTCGGACGAGGACGGCGTTCATCTGTTCCCTCGCATCCGCCGGAAGTGGTTCCGACGGTGCGTATGCAACCATCGCCGTCCATCGCTCCCACGTCGCCAGGCATTTCGTGTGTGCGCCCCGTTCGGTGTGCAGGCTCCATCCCGCAACAAGCAGCCCGCGTTCGAGCCCCCGCGCATCCTTTGCCGCCTGTCTCGCCTCGGGCGTTCCGGGTGTTGCCACCGCGTCGAGCCGAACCTCCCCGTGCCGTGTCACTTCGGCGAACAACTCGAGCGCGCTCTCGGCCAACCCCGCCGTCTGCCACGCATCAACCGCCGTGGCGGCGGCAAGGAAGGCCGGCCACAGCCGCCGGTGCACCGCCGTGGCCTTGCCGTCGATCAACGGGGCGGTCAACACCGCGGGGTCCGCGTGGAATTCGGTGAGCGTGTTGTAGATCTCGCCGCCCCGCGGATGCCCCCACCACGAGCCACGCACGGGCTCACCGATGATGATCGACGCTGCGTTCGGCAGCACGGCGTCCGAGTCGACGAGAAGGCCGTGCTCGTCCAATGCCGCATGCAATCGTGCAAGGCGGTCGCGCCGCGCGATCATCCGTTCGCCCTCGATTATTGCAGTTGTCGCGGAGTTGACTCCGCGACCCGAGCCGACACCGCATGCGCGGAAGCTCCGATACAACCGGAGCACAACAACTCGTTGTGGCGGGGTTGACCCCGAACCACCACCACGTGTCGTTGCGGCATCACCGCACCGGCATTCACCGCACCAGCCGCAAGGGCCGCACCACGCTCGCTCCGGCGGCCTGCAGGCGGCAATAGTAGGTGCCGCTCGGCAGAGCGGCGAACGGGTAGCCATAGGCGTCGAGCATCACCGTCCGC
>CAZJYH010000443.1:2620-4647 GCA_964549365.1 uncultured Alphaproteobacteria bacterium | reverse complement strand
GTCACGCTGGGGAATGCGCTCGACACGTTGGGTGACTCGAAGGGCGCCGTCGCCGTTTACCGAAAGGGGCTGGCGCGCGCGCCGGACATGGCGATGCTCCACTTCAATCTCGGCGTCACGTACTCGCGGCGCGGGGATCTGACGGCCGCGAAGGCGAGCGTCCAGCGCGCGATTCAATTGCAGCCGAACCATCCGGGCAGCCACAACGCGCTGGCCAACATCTACGCCTCCTTGGGCGAACGCGTTCCGGCGCTGTTGGCGGCGATGCGTTTCCTCGTGCTGGAGCCGGTCGGCCCGCGTGCTCGAACCGCCGCATCGCTCATCGAGGCGCTCTGGAAGCACGGGGTCGCCCGCGATGACTCGCTCCACATTTCGGTGAACGTGCCGATGAAACGTGGCAAGCCCGGCGAATTCGGCGCGGCCGAGTTGTTCCTGAGCCTGATGGATGCCTATGAACTCATCGATACCTCGAAGCGGAGTCCCGAGGAGAAGATGGTGGAGCGCTGCAGGACCTTTCTCTCGGTGCTCGACGTCGACCCGAGCGACGCGAGGGAGAAGAAACGTGCGCCCGGATTCCTGCGGGCCTACTATGTGTCGTATTTCACCGAGCTGTCGGCGCGCGATCTTGCCGAACCGTTCGCCTACCTGCTCCACGCAACCGACGGCAACCCGGCGGTCGACGCATGGCTTCAGGAGCATGGGGATCGACTGGAAGCCCTCCTTACCTGGTCGAAAGGGTACGAGTGGCCGGCGCCCCGGACAAAATGATTCGATCGACCCGCCCGGTCCGGCCGCGACCGGCGCGCACATCCTTGGAGGTTTCGTGAGACGACGGATCTGTTGGAGCATCGTGTTATCGTGCGTCGTATCGACGGCCGCGGCGTCCGCGCAGGAGCGCGACTGCCTGCGCCTGAGCCCGGCCCAGGTATCGTTCATCCACCAGGGGCAGGCGCTGCACGATTCCGGTGATTACGCCGGTGCGCTGAAGCTGTACGCCGAGGTCTTGCGCGCAAACCCCGCATCGGCAAACGCGCTGTTCGAATCGGCGCATACCTGCGAGGCGATGGGCGACTATGCCGGTGGCCTCGAGTTTGCACGGCGCGGACTCGTGTGCGAGTCACCGTTCCGGGCGCGTCTGTACGAGAAGATGGCCGCCTGCCATGCCGGGATGCGGCAGTTCGACAGCGCGCTGCGTGCGATCGACGCGGGGCTTGCGATCGATTCCATGCTCGCGCCGCTCTACTTCCTGGTGGGGCAGATCGGCATCGATATACAGCGTGCCACGCCCGCCGCCTCGGCACTGCAACGCGCCGTGCGGCTGGAGCCGACGAATGAGCGATACCATTCGCTGCTCGGCCTGGCCTACAGCCGGTCCGGTCGCCGCCTTCCCGCGATTCTCGCGATGTCCGAGGCGCTGGCGCTGAACCCGGCGAGCGGACGCGCCGTCGACATGATCCGGATGATCGACGCCCTCTGGATCGCCGGGCTGGTACGAGCCGCCGACGGCTCGTTCACGGTGAGCCCGGAGGCGTTCAAGGGAATTCGGAGCACCACCACCGAGGACGGTAATTTCATCCTCGCGGAACTGACGATTTGCTCGACCGCCGCCGAGGATCTGAAGGATTCGGCGACGGTCAACAGTATGGAGAAGGTGATCAGACGATACGAGGCGATCGCCGATCTGGTGGGACCGCTGGTTCCGCGCGACACCGCGGACCACGGCTTTGCCCGTGAGTTCTACCCGAACTTCTTCGTCGAGCTGAAGGCACGGGGATTCATCGAACCGTTCGTGTATTACACCCGGCAGACCTCCGGTGATCCGAACGTGGCGGTATGGTTGAAGGCGCACGAGGAGGAGCTTTCGAAGTTTCTCGTATGGTGGCGTGAGTATCAATGGCCCGCGACGCGGTAACGCCGAGCGGTCGACGTTGCGGGGGGCCGGAGCGCTCCCGGAGAGGAGTGCTCCCCGAGGCGAGCAATTGCGCGGCGCGCTCGATCGCCTGCGAAGATTGATCGCCTGCGAGGCT
>CAZJYH010000443.1:0-2520 GCA_964549365.1 uncultured Alphaproteobacteria bacterium | reverse complement strand
CGATCGCCTGCGAGGCTCGATCGCCTGCGAGGCTCGATCGCCTGCGAGGCTCGATCGCCTGCGAGGCTCGATAGCGCGACCGATTCAATCGCTCGAAGGGTAGTGCATCACCAAAACCGTTCCGGCGTGTACCTCCACGGTGATGGTGTCGCCGGCCGCTCGGTTCGAGGCCCCCTCGCGCGCACCATACGTCAGGCGTTCGGCGCGCAACTCCCAGACCAGGCCGTCCGTGGTGAGCGTGACGTCGGGGAGGGGGATGAGCGAGATGCGGTCTCCGGCCCGCGCTTCGAGCCGGAGACCGTCCTGCAGCAGGAATCCCTGGGCGCGGTTCTCCACGATACGAATGCGCAGCCGGTCGGCGAATCGGGCGAGCACCGAGAAGTTGTTCAGCGTGTGATCGGTCATCCCGCCGGCGGCGCCGATCACCGTGATGCGCGTGTGGCCGCGACCGGCCGCCAGCGCCAGCGCCTTTTCCAGGTCGTTCCGTTCCTGATCCGGAACGTCGATCACCTCAACGCCCGCCGAGCGCAACCGCTCCACATCCGCCGCGCCCGAATCCAGATCGCCGATCATGACGTCCGGGAGGATGCCGCTCGCTGCCAGCGATGCGGCCGCGCCGTCGGCGGCGATCATCAGCGAGTGCTCCGTCCGCAGCCGTGCGGTCAGCTCGCCGTCCGGCAGCGTTCCCGCCGCCGCGATCAACGCGCTCCCCTCGAAATCGGTCGGCGCAGCGTGTGCGAAGGGCGGACGGTATGCGGTGGGGACGGACATCAGCGCACCCGGCCCATCGGCACGATCGTCACCGACTGCATGACCGGCGTGATCAGATCGGCGCGCAGCGCGCCCAGATCCGGATAACCTTCCGGGCGCAGTGGATAGACGGGAAGCCGGTACTCGAGGCGGCGCGTGTCGAACGGATAGGGCTTGAACTGGAGCTCCTCGGCGACCCGACGGAATTGATAGCCGCCGTACTGCTCCGGTCGCTCGGCCCCGAGATCATGGTGGAGGCAGTACATCAGCGAGAACCAGTCGGCCATCCGCAGGTACGAATACGCCCGCTCCACCTGCGGGTGCTCGAGCCCCAGCCGCGTTCGAAGCTCGGCGCGCAACTGCGCGAACTCGGTGAAGAAGTCCTTCCACTCCGGCTGGCGCTTGTGAGCGATCTCGTGAATCGAGTAGCCATGGTGCGTGATCAACAACGCCACGAACGGGTCGCTTTCAAGGAACGTCGCGGTGCCGCGCCGCCAGATCGCCAACGATTCCTCGGGCGTGACGTGCGTCAGGTTCACCGGCAGGCCGGTGGCCTCATCGAGGCGTGGGGCCGCATCCCATACGCGCCAGCCGTTGTCGTGCTCACGGGTTGCGAGCAGGATCGCCTCGCGCTCCGGATCGTGCGCGAAGTTATGCCCCGCCCAATGCTCCAACAGGAACGCCGCAAACGCGGCGTGATCCTGCTGCTTGATCGCTATGATGCCGTCCGGCCTGTGTTGCAGAATCATCGCTGTGCCCTTTCGGGGCCGCGGCCGTCGTGCCGACCGCCGCGCCGATTACTGAGCCGACACCGGGATGATGTCGAAGATCAACGTCGAGTTGGCCGGAATGCCCTGAGTTCCGGCCGAGCCGTAACCGAGATTCGGCGGTATGATCAGGCGGCGGCGGCCCCCCACGTACATGTCGGCCGCCAACCCCTCGTCCCAGCCGCGAATCACGTCGCCTTTTCCAAGGACGAACGAGAAGACCTGAAAGGGGTAACCACCCCGATCGAATCGATGCTTTCGTTGTTCGGCGGTGGCCGTCGGGGGAAAGGGGCGCCCGTTGACATCGTGGAGACGGCCGATCGAGTCGATCGACGTGTCGAACAACGTTCCGTTGGCGAGATAGCCGGCGTAGTTCACCGACACCTTCATCCCCGCCGTCAGCTTCGGGCCGTCGCCGCGCTCGAAGTCGATATAGCGCAGGCCGGTCATCAGCGTCACCGTGTCGTACTGTATCGCCGGATCCATCGCTCCGCTCCCCCCGGCGGTCTTCGAACTCGAGCAGCCGACGAAAGCGGATAGGGCGAGGGTCACCGTAAGGAGCAGCGCGCTCCGGAATGTTGCCGTCATAAGGATTCAGTCGGTTCCATGATTGTTCGTCCGCGGACGGTCGCGTGCCGATCGCGGGCGAAAAGATACGATGCGAGCCGTGGGCGCCGCATCACTCGTAGTAATATCGCCGGCGCTCCAGCTTCACGTCCTGAAGCTGCGGCGCCTTCAGGCCGATGCGGAAATAGAAGCCCTTGCTGTAGCCGGAGGGAGTCCAGTCGAAACGCATCTCCCAGCATTCGAGATCCTTCGTCATGCTGATCGTCGGGATCAGGAACTTCCCCTGATCGAAATTGTAGGACCCACTGCTCGAGATCCGCGCGGACGAACCGAACATGCTTGCCGATCCGGATGTGCGGGATCTGCTGGCTGCGGACGTACTCGTACACGGAGCTGCGCGGGATGCCGAAGAGCCGCGCCACGTCCTCGGCGCGCA
>CAZJYH010000442.1:0-4651 GCA_964549365.1 uncultured Alphaproteobacteria bacterium | reverse complement strand
TCGTCGGCGGCCAGGTGCACGAGGTGCGAGAAGTCCAGCGTGATCGGCTGCCTGAGCGACGACCACGGATGCGGATGTGTTCCCTTGTGCGCCGCGAACTCCAGCGCCAGCCACTTCTCGTAGACCGTCAGGAACGCCGTCAGGCCGTCGAGCGTCGAGGCCGCGCCGCGCGGGTCGTCCAGCACGGCGGCGATCTCCGGATGTTCAGCGCGCGCGGCGTTCACACGATCGAACAGCGCGGAGGCCTCGCGCTCCAACTCCTCCGACGGCTCCGGGTTGTGCTTGAACGATTTCTCCAGGTGCACGACGTCCACGATCGCCAGCGCCATCGCGCGCTCCGGATCGGTGCCGGAGAACTGCTCGGCGAACACCGTGCGGTTCAGCGCCTCCACCGCCGCGTCGATCGCCGCGCGATCCAGCCCCGAGGTGTCCGCGAAGTGCTTCAACGCGCGTCGGGAAATGAACTCGCGCTTGAAGACGAACACCGGCGAATCGAACGCCACCGCGCTGCGCAGCCGCCCGTGGCGATCCTTCACCTGGAACAACTCTGCGATGAATGCCGACAGATGCGGGGCCACGGCGATCACCACATCGGATATCGCCTCCGGTTCCATCCCGACGCCCCGTGTGGAACGGTAGTGATCGAACTTCTCCCACACGTCGGGCGCGGCCGTGCGAACCGATGCGTGAAACGTCTCGGTCAGATCGCGAAGGCGTGAGGGATTGTACAGATCGCCGTAGGTGAAGCCGGGGATGCCGATGTGAAGCTGATGCCCGTTGTCCGTGCCTGGAGTGTTGCCCATCGGAGCGATGCGAGTTCGTAAGAGGGAGAGAGGACGATAGCATCACAAAATAGCGAGCCACCGCGATCCAGCCATCAGGCGTGTACGATTACTAACAGGGAGCGGGGGAGGCGCCGGGCGCTGTGCGTGCGAAACGATCCAGGGCTCACGCGATACGTTCCGGGCGCCGGGCGCGTTATGCATTGAGATGACCGGCCGTTTCGCAGCTCGCGTCCTGTGCTCTTCGGGGCGAACGACCCACGGCCGGCCCGCTTCGGTGCGCTGCGTCGCTTTGGGGTGAATGGGATGAGACGGCATCGGGGATTGTTGATCCCTCGCTCCGCCGCTCGATCGACATCAACGCAGAGGACGCGCTCACATGAATATTCGGCCACCGGCAAACTTTGCGCTTGACAACGGCACCCGCCGCCCCTAAATTCGCAGGTGTTCGTTTGATCACTACCGGCGTTCACAGTAGCAAATCACCAATTCTCTATCGCACAACCTCTACAACGGCACCATCCGCAGCGTGACAATCTCATCACTGTCCCTGCCGCATCTCATCGCTCGTCATCGGACGGCGATTCAATCTGAATTCCAACCGGCGCTCGTTCTTTGACAGCTTCGATCCGACAGACGATGGAGGCCCATTAAACGGAGTACGAGGTTCCTGGTCGCATGAGCCGCCGCATGCTATATTCATGCCGCGGTCCACATCATCGACTCGGGGGGACTTCGATGCGGTTTTCACTCCTTCTTGCCATTGCGATCCTCATCCTGCCCATACGGCTCAACGCGCAGCGCTGCGACGGGATGTTGCGGTTTGCCCTGCTCGACGCGACGGGCGACACCGTGCGTTTCACGGCCGGGTCGATCCGTGGCGACGCACCGCGGATCACGAGCTCCGACGGCCGCTTTGCGATCACCGCCGAGGTCACAACCCGGCGCACCGGCCGCGCGGGGAGCGTGGAATTACGCGCCCGTGCGGAAGCCGCGTACGTGGCGATGCGTTACGGCTGCGCCGGAACATGCCGGCTCGTGATCGTACGCGCCGCGCAGGGGACGGCCGCGGCCGACACGATGGCGCTGCGCCTGGAGAACATGGAGGACGCCCACTTCGGCGCCGTTGTTCGATACAGGCCGGGCTCCTACGGCGGGCTCGTTTGCGATACCACGAAGCACGACGTGGTGCTCGACGCCCGAGGCGAAGTCGCTAGCTTCCACTATCGTTCGCTCGGTGAGCAGTACCCGACGTTTCTGTTCGGAGGGTATGATGTGACGGGGGGGGTGGGGCGAACGACGGGAATTTCATCGGGGGAGGGGAGATAATGGAAGCCCGAGGAATTGTTGTTTCACGTCGCGAACGGATTGCGGCGATTTTCGTCATTATCATCGTCGCGATAGCTTGTTCTGCCCGGGCGCGGGCAATGTATCAGCTCCGGCATTGTCGCATCGCAATAAGCAACAGCATCGAGCAGTATGTCGAGAACGCGACGGTGCGCGTGCGCGTCCTCCCGACGGGGCCTGTGCTGCAACCGAAATATGACGGACAGGGTGTGTTCGTGCTCGACTCGATTCCGTCCGGCATTCTGGAAATTGAGGTCACACATCGTGATTATCAGTCGCAGACATTTCGCGTCGCGGAAAGAAACTGGAGCAATGTCATTCAGGTTCGACTGGGGCGCGAAGGGGAAGCGTACGAGTATTTCGGTGATCGCAGGTACGCGTATCAATCGCGGCCGAGTTTGATCGCGGTCAGCGTGCATCGGGGCGCCAAGGAGTTGCTTCTGCCGCTCTTCGACTCGCTGGGCCTGATGCCGATTGATGCAGCCAAACCGGATGTGCATATCCTCAAATCGAGGATCCCTTTGGATCGGATGCGTTCGCCCGTCTTGGCGGCACTACGGCGAAATCCGCTGGTGTACTGTGCAGGCCCGATACGTGTCTGGACGTCCGATCGCTTCGTGGGATTCGGCTCATCGGTGATCGCGGTGTTCCGGCAGGGTGTCCCCCAGGCGGTCAGGGATTCGCTCCTGCGGCATACGGGTGTCAATCGGGCCGAAGAGATGGGGGATCGCGATCGATACCGATTGGAGATCGATCCGGAGATAGGGGAGGGGATCGTTGATATTGTGCGCGACCTGACGAAGTATCAGGAGATTCTTTCCGCACGCGTCGAGTACTTTTAGCGGCCGGTGTCTCGAATCCGCACGCGTGTGTCGTCATCATGGATCGTTGCGCGCCGTACACGCCCCTCCAAGGTCAGATCGGGCAACTGCACGGGCACGAACAACATCGCCATCAACAACGGATCTCAGCATCCGGGTTGGATAGTGGTAGGCCGACAGACTTCGGCTCCGGGTTACACCCGGAGATCCGACCGATGTCGATCACGTCGGGACCGAATGGCCTCATATTCCGGTTCTCCGGAATGGACGGCACATAGCGGCAGGTATGAATGCTCGCCGAGCGAGGGCGAATGTTCCTACGCCGTTGTTCTACAAGCGCGAGCCGGATATGTCCGGTCGGACTTTGCATCACCACCAACATGCACAAACCATCACATGCCATCATGAGCACCACAAACGTAATCACATCCGTGATTGTCGTTCACGTCATCGACGAGAACTTCAAGACGATCCCCTGTGCTCGGGTTTGCGTCGCGACGCATACGGGCGAGACGAACGCCGAATACGATGTTGAACGCGGTGTCTATAGACTTGAAGGAGAACTCGACGCCACCTGCACGATCGTCGTCGACGCCGACGGATATGATGCACAGCGCCGCCGCGTGAAGATCACGGGCAGGGTGACCACCACGGAATTCGTGCTCGGTCGTCCGGGTGCCGCATACACATACGTGCGAGGGCGCCGGTTTCCGTATCGCTCGCGCACGGATCTCCTCGGGATTATCGGCGAGTTCCACGACACCGGAAACGTTGCTGAGATTCAGGAGCTCGTAGAGGACACCGGCTACAAGGTCGTGTGCCCGGAGGCCGACCCGGATGTGAGCAACGGACGCCAACTACTGCTTCGATATCACGGGCCAACGGACGGCGGTGCCACTCACACAGGAGCCGCGCGTGCCTGCCTTGACCGACTGCGCCGCGACGGCCGGCACATTGCAGGCCCGGTCTTCAGCCTCGAGCGCGGTGTGATTCGTGTGTTCACTGATCGGGCATCCATAACATTTCATGACGGGGTTGATGAACGGATTGCCGTGAAAGCACTGGAAGAGTGCGGCGCCCGGTTGCGGGAGAAGAGTCAACGGCGCGAGCGGAACTACATCGTCGAGACCGGCGGCGGCACGGACATCGACATCAACCGAGTGATCGACCGGCTTTACGAAACGGATCTCGTCGCCGAGGCGACCATGCACATTGCGGGATCGGCCCGTGCATTGGCGGTGGAACCGGATGATTTTCTATGGAAGTCGCTTTGGGATCGGGCGCTGGTGCGTTGCCCGGAAGCCTGGGAACGACTTGGTACGGCAAAAGGGACAACGAATCAATTCGGCGATCCAAGTATCATCATCGCGGTGGTGGATGACGGCATCAAATCCACGGGGGGCATTCCTGATAATCAGGATTTCAAGGATCCAGTCAGTAACCACGCCGTTGCGCATCTCGTCGGTCAGGTAAACCCGCCGACCACTCGGTTCCACCTGTTCACGGTCGAGGATTTCACGACCGCGTGGACCGTGACATTGCCCGGAGAGGATCGACATGCGATCACCAATGTCACGCGCGTCGGCACCGGTGATGACTGGTCCGGATATCTCGAGGTATCCGGAGTCAGGAAGACGCATGAAGCCGGCGAAACTCTCTTCATCAATCCTCCAACAGGAAGCTCGAGAGACAGAACACTCC
>CAZJYH010000441.1:1982-4654 GCA_964549365.1 uncultured Alphaproteobacteria bacterium | reverse complement strand
GGTGGCCTCGTCGAGCGTGTAGGATACCGTGCCGCTCGGGAAGAAGTTTGTGTAGGTGCGCGCGATGATCTCCTCACCGGACGCGTACTTCGCCGCCACGGTCGCACGTTCGCCGCGTACGCCCACCTGTGCGCTGATCGCATCGGTGAGCGCGCAGACTCCCTGTGCGTACACCGCCCAGATCGTGTTGTTCGGCAGGTAGTGATTCGACTGCGTTGAATCGGGCACGTAGCCGCCGCTCGATCGATCGAGCAGGAACGCATCGGTGCGGTCGTCCAGCAGGTTCAATTCGTTGCGCGCGCCGAACGTGAGCTGCACCGTCTCGCTGATCGGATTCTCGTAGTCGAGGCTCGTGATCAGGCTGTTGTTCGTCTGGTTCGAGATGCTCGTGCGCCCCGAGCTGCGCAACGAGTCGAGCGTGCCGTCGGCCCGTCTGAACGCGCTCAGGTAGATGTTCCCGTACTCGTAGGCGTTGCCGTTGTAGCCCACGTCGAGACTGAGCTTGTGATTCTCACCGAACGTGTGACGGAACAACATCGAGGCCGTGCTGTAGGTGCCGGCGTTCGCGCTGTTCGGGGCCTGCATGCTGGTGTCGGAGAACGTCCCTGAGGGTGCGCCGGAGGCGGTGGACATCCGGTGGAATCCGTACGAGTCGTAGTCCGAACCCCAGCGATTCACGTTGAACGAAACCGAGAGCAGGTCGTTCGCGCTCACGTTGTAGTCCGCCTGCCCCAGCACGTTCCAGGAGGTCGAGCGCGAGATGGTGCTGCCGTTCCCCACCAGGCTCCGTTCGGTGGTGTCCAGGAAGTTGACGCGCGTCGAGGTGTTGGTCCCTTCGTTCCTCCCGTAGTTGCCGCCGCCGCTCAACGAGGCGTTCAGATCGGAGGCGTTGTAGTAGAGCCCGGCGTTGCCGTTGAAGCTGCCGCGTGTGTCGGCGCCCGCGTTGACGTTGCCGCCGAAGATATCGCTCATCGTTCTGCGCGTCACGATGTTGATGATGCCGCCGTGGTTCTTCGCGTCGAACTGCGCGCCGGGGTTGGTGCGGATCTCGACGTCCTTCACCATGTTCGCCGAGAGCGACTGCAGAAACTTGTTCCGCTGGTCCGGCGGCATCATGAGCGGCCTGTCGTTCACCATGATCGTCACGTTGTCGTCGCCGCGCAGTGCGATCTTACCCTCCTGATCAACCGTCACCAGCGGTATCTGCCCCAGCAGCTCGCTCACGTTCGTTGCGGTGTACGTCGGGTTTCCCTCGATCGCGTACACCGTCTTGTCGGCCCGAACGGAGACCGCGTCGCGTTCGGCGACAACCTCCACGCCGTCGGTGCGGACCGGCTGCGGGCGCAGCAGTATCTCGCCGACGTTCACCGCGCCGTTTCGCCGTGTCGGCGACACCATCGCCACCGTTTGCTTCTCGTACCCCGTCAGGCGGGCCTCCAACGTGTAGCTTCGGTCCAGCGGAACCCCCTCGATGGTGAAGACGCCCCGTTCGTCGGTCAGATCGCCGAGCGCTTTCGCGTTCGTGTCGGCGGCGTCGCGCGCCACCGCGGCCGCGCTCTTCAGCGGCGTCCGTGTCTCCGCGTCGAGGATGGTGCCGGAGATCGTGCCGACGGTCTGGGCCGAGGCCGCGCCGAACGCAGTGATGCAGAGGGCCGTGACATACGCGGCAACATGGAAGTGTCGGGAACGCCCGGGGAAACGACCGGCGTTCCCGGCGTCTCGATGCGTCGAGCAGAGCGGAGGCGATTGTCTCATGGATCGATTCGATGGTTACGAGTGGGATGCGCGCGGCGTCCGACATCGGATTGATGTCCTGACTTCGACGATGCGCGGAAGGAAGATGTATTCGGTACGCAGGATTCGGAGAATGTTGCGGGTGGTGACGGCCTGTCGGTTTCTTGAAACTCGTGAACTATCGGTTCCCGGTTCGCCCGCGGCATCGAACATTCGGGACTTGTCGGAAACGGTCCACGCGTTTCCGCGATGAGAAAGGGTAAGGGATGGAGCGATCCCTCACCCTGTCCGGTCATTCCGGTTGCATCGAAACGCCGCGTGTCGGCGCGGCGCGTTCGTCGATCGCCGGGCGCGTCAACAGGTGGCGATGTGAACCTGAATGCAGCCGCCCGGTACGGTCAGGCTCGTGCGCACCGTCACGCATCCGCATCCGGGGATGTTCACCACCGTCGGCACGTTGAACGGGATCTTCGTGACACCGCCGTCCAGCGAAACCCAGTTGAACGCCGGCGCCGGAGGGCATGCCACGGCGGTGATGGCGTATGTCACGATCCCCGGGGCGCCGTGGAGATCGGTCTGGTTGACGCCCGCGCCGGGACCCCAGTTGGTTGTCACCGAGAACGGGAAGCATCCCGGCGGATGGGCGAACGATGCCGAGATGTCGATCGTGCAGCAGCCCGGTGCCTGAGCGTGCGCGCGCGGGCCGCCGGCAAGGACTACCGCTGTGAAGAGTGCGATGATGGTGAGCAGCAGAACTCTACCGCGCATGTGTGTATCTCCTGAGGACTGAATTGGGAGTGATGGGAGATAGGACGTCGCCGAACCTCGTTCGCGTCATCTTCGTGCGCAAGGTTATTCTCCCGCCGCATTCGTCAAGGCCGCTGGATCGGCGATGCCGTTGATGCCGTTGGTTCGGAGTTGTACTCCGAACCCGGCAT
>CAZJYH010000441.1:0-1882 GCA_964549365.1 uncultured Alphaproteobacteria bacterium | reverse complement strand
ATGGAGGCGAGCCTCAAGCGAGGCACGACCCACCGGACAATCGTGCCGCTGTCGGATCGGCGATGCCGTTGATGCCGTTGGTTCGGAGTTGTACTCCGAACCCGGCATGGAGGCGAGCCTCAAGCGAGGCACGACCCACCGGACAATCGTGCCGCTGTCGGCTCGGCGACGCCGTTGGATCGAAGATGCCGCTGGATCGGCGATGCCGTTGGTTCGGAGTGTTACTCCGCACCCGGCATGGAGGCGAGCCTCAAGTGAGGCACGACCCACCGGACAATCGTGCCGTCCATCGTCGCGGCCGTTACCCGCGGCGCTCGTTCCGGATCACACTGAGACTATCCCCCGCACACATCACTGATGGAGCAATACCCATGAAGCGACATCTTCGCGCCCTGCTCGTGTGTGCGGCGCTCGCGGCCGCGTTCGGCATCACCGCGGGCGCATCGACCGCGCACGCACAGATCACCTGTTCCTGCCATCTCGTGCAGATCAACGCATCGGCCGAGCTCACCTGCAACGTGCAGGTCTGCATCTCCGGCATGCCGTGGAACGAATGCAAGACGGTCGCCCCCGGCACCAGCGACGTCATCTCGTGCCCAAGCGGCGGCGGGCTGGTGATCGTCGACGGCTGTGGGAACCGGCAACAGCTCATCGTCGGCGGTTGCGTGAACAACATTCCCGGCCCCGCCCCCTGTTGCATCGATGCCTGCATCCGGGTGGACGAGTACGGTTGCCTGACGCTCAACCTCGGCAAGGGAGCGGCCGGCCATTGCTTCTGCCCGGGCGGGTGATCCGCCTCGCCGACCGATGCCGGGCGATCGGAGGCGGTGGCCTGCGCCCTTCCTCCGATCGCCGGCGATTCCCGGCTCATGTGCTCGCCACGTGAACATGTTCGCGCCGATCCCCTGCTCGGCATCCCCCCGCGTCGACCACCACCTCATCCGATCGACCCGATCGCGCAATCCAAACCGACGGCCGCTACGTAGTTCTTCCATCGATCCCATCGCTCTCCACAATCAGGCAACCGTGCGCGGCGCTTGATTCTCCCGGGCCGACACCATGGCCTCGGGGCTGTGCGGAGCATTCCCCGAAGCATTGTTGTGTTGCCGTTGAAACGAACCACAATTTTTCAACACAGCATCGGAGATCATCATGCAAACAGTACAGGATGCGTTGATCGCAACGCAGCTCCTCTCCGTGTCGTTGCTTTCACCGAACGGCGGCACGCTCACATCCGGTCAGCAGACCGTCATCCAATGGTCGAGCACCGGCGCGACGAAGCACGCGCTGAAGTACTCGCTCGACGGCGGCGCCACGTTCATCGACATCGTCAACGATCTGCCGGGGAGCACGCAGAGTTATATCTGGACCGTGCCGCAGGTCAACACCGCAACCGCGGTCGTGCGCGTTGCCTCACGCGATACCCTCGACAACCGCGTCACCGACGACAGCAACTCCTTCATCACCATCCAGCCTGCCGTTCCGCTCTCGGTGCGGGTGCTCGCGCCGAACGGCGGGGAGAGCTACACGCCGGGACAGGCGATCGCGATCGGCTGGACGAGCACGGGGGCGGCGGCGCACTCGGTGAAGTATTCCGTCGACGGCGTGAACTACATCGACATCGTCAACGAGCTTCCCGGCACGCAGACGCAGTATGTGTGGACGGCGCCGGCGTTGAACAGCACGACGGTGCGGGTGCGCGTTGCGGCGCGCGACGCGGCGAACAACCGGGTGACGGATGACTCGGACGGCGTCTTCACGATCCGCCCGAACACGGTGCCTCTGAGCGTGCGGGTGCTCGCGCCGAACGGCGGGGAGAGCTTCACACCGGGACAGGCGATCGCGATCGGCTGGACGAGCACGGGGGCGGCGGCGCACTCGG
>CAZJYH010000440.1:0-4661 GCA_964549365.1 uncultured Alphaproteobacteria bacterium | reverse complement strand
GCGGTTATCGCGGAAGACGGTCTGGAGGAGAGCTCGCTTGCGGGACTGGCAAGCGGGCTCGGTGTGACGGAGCGCCATCTGCGGCGGCTCTTCGTGGCGGAGCTGGGGGCGTCGCCGATCGCGGTGCTGCAGACACGGCGCGTGTTGTTCGCGAAGCAGCTGCTCGACGAGACGCGGCTGCCGATCGTGCAGGTGGCGCTGGCGGCGGGCTTCAAGAGTCTGCGCCGTTTCAACGATGTGATGCGCCGGGCGTACCGGCGTCCGCCGCGCGAGCTGCGGCGCGCGAACGGTCAGGTATCGAACGATGCGGCGGGCGCGATCACGGTGCGCATGCCGTACGCGCCGCCGTACGACTGGGAGGCGCTGCTGGGGTTCCTCGCGCCGCGCGCGATCCCCGGCGTGGAGCTGGTGGAGCACGGCGTCTACAGCCGGACGATTACGCTCGGCGGGCACCACGGCACCGTCGAGGTGCGCCCGGCCCTCGGCGACGACGCGCTCATCGCCACGATCAACTTCCCGGATGTGTCGGCGCTCGGGGCGATCGTTCGCAGGCTGCGCGGCCTGTTCGATCTCGGCGCGAACGGCGCGGAGATCGCGGCCCACCTCCGCCGCGACGCGCGCCTGCGCCCACTGGTGGAGCGCCGGCCGGGGCTGCGGCTGCCGGGGGCATGGGACCGCTTCGAGCTGGGCGTGCGGGCGATATTGGGCCAGCAGGTCAGCGTCGCCGCGGCCACCACGATGGCGGGCCGTCTGGTGGGCGCCCACGGCACTCCGCTCACGGTGCCGAACGCGGACCCGCGCCTGCGCCTCCTGTTCCCGACGCCCGAAGCGCTCGTCGGCGTGGACTTCACCCGGCTCGGGCTGATGCGCAGCATGTCGCGGACAATCGGCGCGTTCGCGGAGGCGGCCGCGAGCGATCCCGATCTGCTGCGCGGGACGGGAGCGGCCGACGACTGCGCGAGCCGGCGCCTCGTGAGCATCCCCGGCATCGGCAACTGGACCGCCTCCTACATCGCGATGCGTGCCCAGCGCCGCCCGGACGCGTTCCCTGCCGCGGACCTCGGGCTGCGGCGCGCGATGGAGCGGCTCGGCCACGACGGCGCGCCGAGACAGCTGACCGAGGCCGCCGAGATGTGGCGGCCATGGCGCGCCTATGCGGCGATGCATCTGTGGACAAGCCTGTCCGATCCTCCCATCCCAACACCGGAATCAGACTGATGGAATATCTGCTCGACACGATCGACTCGCCGATCGGCGCGGTCACGGTTGTCGCGACCGAGGGCGCACTCTGCGCCGTGGAGTTCAGCGACACGGACGATCGCCTGACGCGGGAGATGGCCGCGCGCGACGCGGCGTTCACGTTCCGGCGCGCCGACAATCCGTTCGGCTTCTCGGAGCGCCTCCGCGCGTACTTCAACGGGGAGATCGCGGCACTTGAAGGCTTGCCCGTCGACGCGTATGGCACCCCCTTCCAACAGCGCGTCTGGGCGGCCCTGCGCACGATCCCGGTCGGCATGGTGACCTCGTACGGCGCGATCGCGGAGCAGCTCGGCAACCCGGGCGCCTCGCGCGCGGTGGGACTGGCGAACTCGCGGAACCCGGTGGCGATCGTGGTGCCGTGCCATCGCGTGATCGGTGCGAACGCGACGTTGACCGGATACGCGGGCGGGTTACACAGGAAGCGGTGGCTGCTGGAGCACGAAGGGGTACGCGTTGCCGACGAGACGCGGCGCCGGAGGGCGGGAGGTGATTCACGCGGAATCGAGTCGCTGCCGCTCTTCGCGGGTGAGAGCGAGGGTTGAGATGTTGGCCGTCGGTTGGCGTGGCTCGGCAAAAAAGACGGGGGGAGATGGATCGGCATCCATCGCCCCCCGTATCATATTCAACAACGAGCGTACGCTAAAGACGTACGCCTACACGGCCATTGCCTTCTTCTTGGCAACTATATACTTGTCGACACCAGCAAGCCACGTTCTCAGACAGCAAAAATGCCAACTGTCATCGCGAGCCCCGACGAAGGAGGGGCGTGGCGATCTCACCGGATATGCAGTACAAATCGGTGAGATTGCTTCGCTCCGCTCGCAATGACCTAAGGATATTCGATATCCAGGTTCCGGCAATGAGTCACACCTCCTTGGTCCTTCCAAGCATATAGTCGCCTTCTCCTTCTCCCCCCTACCTCACCACGATCTTCCGCGATATCCGCTCCTCTCCGGCGCGCACGGCCACCATGTAGGCGCCCGCGGGAAGCCCCTGCAGGTCCACGGTGTAGGCGCCGCTCGTCACGTTCGCGAGATCACGACGATACACCTCCGCTCCGATCATGTTGGTGACGGAGAGGATGCCGTGCGATGCCGAACGCGCGAGCCGCAGGTCGATCACGAACTCGCCGCTGGTCGGGTTCGGGTGCACGTCCATGCTGCTCGTCGTCTCGACGGCGCCGGGCACCGAGGGGGCGTCGGAGATAAGCGGAGCGCCGACGGTGAACTGCTCGTAGATCTCGCCGCCGAAGTCGCCGTTGTTGTAGGTGCGCAGCGTCGAGCCGTTCTCGCCCCGGCGGATGCGCATCGAGCCGGCCCCCGCGTCCGGATTGGCCCACCAGTTCAGCCCGTCGCCGCCGAGATCCTCCAGGCGGAACTCGTAGCAGCCGTCGGGGAGCGTCAGCGTGTCCAGATAGGCCGTCTGCGGTTCGAGCTCGGTGCGCTCGAAGACCACACGGCCGGTTGCGAGATCGATCAGCTTGTAGGAGTTCTCCTCCGGCTGAAGGTTGGTGCGCAGCTCGAAGATCAGCTTCGCCGGGAAGACCGCCGGCAGCTTGATCGGCAGCTCCTTCACGTTGTTGTTGGCGTACTCGTCGGCGCCGCCGTTCGGGTTGGCGATCGCCGCCAGGAACGTCGGGGAGGTGGCGCCGCCCCAGTCGATCGCGCCGAGCTTCACCTCCGCCGTCTCGAGGAAGTTCAGCTTCCCGGTCCACTTGAACGTACGCGTCGGCCCCCCCGCGATGCCGTAGATGATGTCGAGCGAGGTCAGCGGCGTGCTGCCGGTGTTGCGAATCACCACCACCGGATTGGAGCAGATCGGATTCATCCGCTTGTACAGATCCGTCGTGCTCGGGGCCTTCACCGCGTCGAGCGCCGCATCGAGCGTGAAGTTCGGCGCGCCGTAGGTGACAAGCTGGGTCTCGATCTGGTAGTAGGGGGAGCTTCCCTGCCCGTTCCACGTGTACGGCGTCACGTTGTAGTCCAGCGTAACCGAGTCGCCGGGCGTCACCCACGGCGTCAACTCGAACTCGTAGGTCCAGACCTCCGCCCCGGGACACCAGTTCGTGCGGCTGTACACCCAGGTTCCGCCCTGCGGGTAGACGGGGTTCACGTTGCAGTTGTCGCGCCAGACGAGACGCTTGTACCGCGAGGTGTTGTTCACCAGGATGCTGTGCTCCTTCGGGCAGAACTCCGCGCAGTTCTCCGTGCCGCCGAAGCCGTGGCCGGTCGGCGTCATGCGGATGCGGCTGTTCGCCGCGTTGGTTGGGATCTTCACCCGCTTCGGCGTCAGGTACGACTCGATCCCCGCACCGTGGCCGTACGGGAAGCCGCCGTTCCACAGGTTCGTCACCGAGATCGGGTCACGCGGCGGCGTCCCCTTCACGAACTCGAACGTCATGTCCACCAGTTCCTGCTGGTTGTAGGCGTTGAGATACACTGTGTCGTGCAACAGGGGCCGGAAGTCGCTCACATCATACGTCCAGGTGAAGCCCTCGCCAAGGTTCAGCCCGTTGCCGTACGGCGTGATGTAGCGGCCCAGCTCGTAGCGATCGATGCGCTCGAACTTCCGGTCGTACGGGATGCGAACGAGATGGAAGACGGAGTCGGCCGCGAGCCGCACCGAGTCCGCAACGCGCCCCTGCCGGTCGAACCGGGTCACGCGCGGGTTGGCCGGCCACACGGTGAGCGTGTCGGTCGCGACGGCCTTCCCGTCGGCCACGGCGAAGCGCACCACGCTCATCGGATCGGCGGCGATCGAGTCCACCGTCACCGTCGTGTCGACCGTCGACGACGCGTATGTCCCCTGCTCGAAGACCACGTTCGGGCGATACGGCAGCTTGACGAACGGGCCGAACATGTCGGCGCCGGAAACCGCGCGCGGCGCCGGAACGCCGAAGTAGCGGCCGTCGTAGCCGTTGCCGCTCGAGTCGACGGCGGCGGCAAGGCCCGCCTCGTTGAACTTGTAGTAGAGGCGCAGTTTGGAGCTGTACGGATGCGTTGCGTCCAGATCACGCCCCATCCAGGCGCGGATCGTGGCGGCGTCCACCTCCGTGTTCCACACCGCGAACTCCGCCACATCGCCGTCGTAGTTGTGGCTGCCGTCACCGAACGCGCCGATCTTGAACGTCTCGATGCCCGTCATCCTCTTCTTCTTGCCGGTCGTCGAGCTCCACGAGACGCCGTTCAGGTAGATGCGCATGACCCCGCTCTTCGCGTTCTTGGTGAACGTCCAGTAGTTCCAGCGCCCCTTGTACTCGTTGTCCTTCGTCGTGGCCTTCGACAGACGGTCGTAGCCTCCCGCGCCGCCGGCATCCCAGTAGACGGTCTTGTCGGACCACGGCAGATGCACGTTCAGCACGCGCGCGCCGTCGGCGTTGAGCGCCTCGAAGATCGATTGAT
>CAZJYH010000439.1:0-4671 GCA_964549365.1 uncultured Alphaproteobacteria bacterium | reverse complement strand
AAGTCCGGCATGGCTTTTAGTGCCACCGTTCGTGTTGTAGATAAGATTAAAAGTAAGGGCGGTACCTTGGTATTTGAAGAAAAAGAATTAGATCTTCCTGATTGTATTAGTCGCGCTCGCTCTCGCGGCCGTGGCGATCCTCCTGTCGGGCTGTCGAATTACTCCCGGTGCCGTCGCGAGGCCATGCGCTTCGCCGCGCGCCGGGGTAAACTCTGCGAGGTCGCGGCGATCTCGCAGCAGGCCGTCTGGTCGAAATTCGGCGACACGTCCTTCGCATCCCTTCGAGTGCCTGCTTCGCAGGCGCAGGATTGCTCCCCCCCCCTGTGAGGAAGATGGGATGTGCTTGCCGAAGATGGCGCGTGATTCGGCCGTCCGTTTCACAATCCGACGTCGAATCAATGCACGGGCCATTCGGAGAGTCCATGAACAGCGGTCATGGATTTCTTCAGTTGCTCCCTGGAGCGTTCCACCATTCGCGCAAGTATCGCACTCATGACGGTTCGGATGTCGTACGCGTTCTCCGCTCTGATCCCGAGGATTGAATTGTCGAACGGCGAAATGATGCGCCCACGGTCACGGAAGAAATACAGGCCGAATTCCGGAATGTGGAAGATGGTGCGGTCCTTCCCCGTTCGCGTCCCCTGCATTCCGGCATATGTCCGTTCGATTCTCTGGATGAAATCCGTGAAGCCGTATCCGACCGGTCTGGATTCGCCCGCTTCCTGCTCGGTCAGCAAGGCGCAGACCGTGAAGCCGTTTTTCGTGACCGGATAGTAGAGCAAGGAATAATCGCCCTCCTTGAATCCCGTCGCGATCGTCGCCGGCGCGTTGATGTCCATCGTGCACGGGCAGACTCTGAAGGGCCTGCCGACGTGAAGCGGCGATCCGTCGACGATCGCACCGAGGTCGATCGGGTCGTTTTGAATGGGCCGGGATGTAAGCAGCCCGGTGAGCATTGATCGCGCATCCTTCGGCAAAGCCGTCTCCGGCGCTCCCCTCCTGCCCGTTGTGTCGCAGCCGTGAAGCAGTGAGAGCAATATCGCGATCGTTGCGGGTGTCCTGGTGTCGAGAATTCGCATCGGAGCCTCCTGGTTGCGCCGCCCAGTTATTGCGCGGACGCTTTGATGTTCGCGAGAATTTTTTTGAATTGATGCGTTGGTGTCAACATGTAGTAGTCGGAAGTCCTGTGGGCGAAACGCAGGACGCTGTCCGGGCGGTTCAGAAGCTTCAGCTTCGCCTCTCCCATATTTCGGGCGTAATAATCGTGCGTTACCCAGCCGTACGACCCGACATTTTCCGGAAGCGGATCGAATACCAAGACACAGTTCTTGCCGGATGTGACACGTGTGCCACACACCACAACGCAATGCATCCCGCCGGCGTGCCACTTCCAATTGCCGATAATCAGCTTGCCTCCGCGTATTTCATTTTGAATTTCGTTCCACGTGCGACCATCGGGATCGATCGTCGCGCTTATGTCGGCGTTGGCGAGCGCGGCCGCAATGTTCGATGCGAAATTCGCCGTGGACAATACGCGGTTGCCCATGCAGAAACTTGCGCCACCGCCCGATCCGACCAGTCCGAGCTTGACCACCTTGCATTGCGGGATCGCGACGTTCGCCAGGTGAACGATGACAACTTGGAGACATGCCGCCCAGCAGAGGTCGCTCAGCTCCTGCGGGAATGCCTTGATCGGAACAACTTCGTCCGAGTGCGCGATGTCGGTAGACATGCTTGCGGCCAACAGAACCATGAATATCGGCGCCGCGAGTCGTATTGTGATTGACCTTTTCATCGTATGGATCGTTGTGTTGTGGGAAGCGACGGAATTGTGTTGTGGTTCGCTCTGGTCACAAATCTAACCGGCTTTCGCCTTCGGCTATTACGTACGGAATACGTAGTGACCTCGAAAAATTCAACACCCCGCCCGTGTGTCCTCGGGCGGGGTGTGCATATTCGACGGGCGTGACGGCTCAATGCTTCGCGACGCCGTTCACTGGATCGCTATCGTTCCGTTCCTGCTCGTCGCGCTGTCTGCGGTCGGAACGGTCGTACCCGGGATGGGCTGGGCGTCCGGCTGCGTCTTCATTCGCCCGACCCCACCGACGGGGAGCACGCCGATATCCGATGCATCCTCGATGACGATCGTGATGTGCACGTTGTCACGCTCGGTGACATGGCAGTGGTACTCATACACCCCCGCGATGCTGGTGCCGTTCGGCTGCAGCATCGGCATAACCGGCGTGTCGGGGAACTTGCCGTCGGGAGGGGTACTGCAGTTTATGCCGTACAGCGGCGTCAGCGCGTACCATTGATCCGGAAGGAGGTCGATTGCGCACGGAGTGTCGCGGCCGATAATGCCGTCGGTGCAGGTACAGATTTCCTTGATGAGTTCGAAGATGGTGCCGTCGCCCGTGATCTTCTCCAAACGAACGGACTTCGCACATCCCCCCTCGAACAGCAGGTACACCGCTCCGCGGCCCTTGCTGCCGGTCCGAAATTCGATCCTGTTGAAGCCGGGATTCCAAAAGAGATTCGCCATGTAATCCTCCAGAGATAGGAATCGTGTGGGTTGTCTACGCAATAATTGTGATACACTGGTGAACATCGCTGCATTCGAGCGGTGTTCCTTCGCGGTTGGTTCCGCGATGTTCCGGGCCGGGTGGGGTGCTGCCCGGCGAGCGTTGATTCGGTTCCGCATGTCCGTCGTCGGATGCGAACCGGATGTGTCGAACCACGCAGTGCTCGTGGTGCATGCGAGCGTGCATGGTTGTGGGCGTTGGGCGCCGACTTGATTAATGGTTTGATTGCTGCATAGTCTCGAATCCTGATGTGTCGGCCCCATGCGCCGTCGTTCCGATCGTGTTTGATCTGCGCCGCCCGGGCATCATGACCATACGGGTCGAGGCCCCGGCCGACGTCGTGAGCGTTGGTGCGCGCGTCACAATTGTGTAGGTGGTTGGTCGCGCCGGTGTAGCGCGCACTATGTTTCGCTCCGAGTATGAATCTATCTTCAGTCCGCCGCGGGCAACTACGTAGAGACTACGTAGTCGAAGCAGCGCATCATTCCGGCAAGTTGTCCCCGCATGGGAGGCCCTCAATTATCACGCTCATCGGTATGAACACGAGATTCCGCAAGCTCCGTACGGAGTACAGAGGCATGGCCGCCGGGCCGGAGCGCGATGCGCTGCTGGTGCGACTGATCCGCACCGCCGCGAAACCGGACGCGGCGAAGCCGGACGGCGCGGGGCGCTCCGACGTGTGGCGCGACCTGATGAAGGCCTGTCTGGAGGCCGATGATCTGGCCGGTGCCTCGCGGGTTGCGGCCGCCGGACGATCGAATTCCGACCCGGAGGCCGTGCTCAGCCCGGTCGAGACACAGGTCTGCTTCCTGCTGCGTCGAGGGATGACGAGCCCCGACGTTGCCGGCGTGCTTGGGATGGCGCTCGGTACGGTGGAGACGCACCGGTTCAACATCCGCCGGAAGAACGTGGCGTGTGGTCGCGAGACGCTCGACGTGCGGGACGCCGCCGCGGAAGCGGATACGGCCGGACTGGACGCGGTTTCGACGGATGCGCTGCTGGTTCGAATGGAGCGGGCACGCGATGCGGCCGCGCGTCATGTGATCGTGCGCGAGGTGCTGCGTCGTGTACGCGACGTGGAGGCGTCCGAAGGGGTCGGGTGTGCCTCGGCGGTGCTCTCGATCTGCATTGGGGCGCGCGACCTTGCGGCCGCCGCGCTGGCGGTGGAGGCGCGGAGCGGCTGTTACATCCTTCTCGGGAAGCGATCGGCCGCAGCTGACGATCTCGAATATGCGTACCGCGTGCACGTGGATGCAGAGCGCAACGTGGACGCCGCCCGCGTGGCGCTGCGTCTGGGGCGGATGCGCTTCGACGATGGGGGGCTTTCGGCGGCCAAGTCCTGGTATGAAGTAGCCGACGAGCGCCTGGCGTCGCTCGATCAGCCGGCGAGCGGGCCGACGGAGGCTCGGGTGCGGTCCGAGGCGATGAACGCACTCGGCGAGCTTCGCGCGCGGCTGGGCGCCTACGAGGAGGCGCTGACGCTCCACCTTCGGGCGCTGGCGTTGCTCGAGGGCCAGGGAGGGGACTACGATTCCGGTGTGCGTCGCGAGGCGGGGATCGGCGCGCCGGACGACGGAGCGGTTGCGTCCGACGACCGAGAGCATCGCATCGCGATCGGCAATACGCTGGTTGCGCTGGCACGTCTGTACGATCTGCTCGGGAAGGACGGTTTCGCTCTGGACGTGCTGGTGCGCGCGCGGGCCATGTTCCGTGAGGTCGGCGACCGCTACAACGAGGTGCGTACGATCGTGCAGGCGGCCACTGCCCTGATCAAGCTGGGCGACATGGGGACCGCGCACGAGCAGGCTCTGACGGCCCTCGCGATCTACGAGGCCCTGCACGATGGAGCGAACATCGGCGCAACACTGATGCTGATCGGTTCCATCCACGAACGTCGGGCGATCGATGCGGGGCGACGCGAGGAACTGGACGTGGCGCTGCAGTACCAGATCCGGGCGCACGACATCCTCACGCAGATCGGCGACGAGCAGTCGCGCGTGCGTGTTCTCGTGCACATCGGACGGCTGTACGGTGAATCCGGGGACAACGCCGCCGCGCAGTTCGTCTTCGAACAGGCGTTGTCGATAGC
>CAZJYH010000438.1:0-4676 GCA_964549365.1 uncultured Alphaproteobacteria bacterium | reverse complement strand
CCATGCTCGATGCGATCCGCGCCCGGCTCAGAACCTGAGAGTCGTAAACCCGCGCGCGATTTCGCTCGCTCCGATATTTGACTAATCAATAGTTGCCTGATAGAGCAACCAACCGTAACCTGGAGAACACGTCATGAACCTGACACTCAGCAACCCGATCCTACGCACCAACGACAACATCACGTTCCTGTTCCTCCGCCTCGTGATGGGCATCGTCATCATCCCGCACGGAGCACAGAAGCTCCTCGGATGGTTCGGCGGATACGGCCTCGACGGAACCATGGGCTACTTCGCGTCGCTCGGCGTCCCGGCACTCTTCGGCTGGCTGGCGATCACGGCGGAGGTGGTTGGAGGGCTCGCCCTGATGGCGGGCTTCCTGAGCCGCATCGCCGCCTTCGGCGTCGCCGCCACTCTGGTGACCGCGGTGATGCTGCAGCACGCAAGCGTGGGCTTCTTCATGAACTGGGGAGGCACGCTGCAGGGAGAGGGCTTCGAGTACCACATCCTCGCCGTCGCGATCTGCACCGCGATCATGATCGGCGGCAGCGGTCCGTACTCGGTGGACCGGCTGCTGGCGCGCCGCGGCCGGTGACGCACGAGGTCATCCTCCATCGCATGTACGGAACGGGCCCGGTACCTCCGGCAAGGCATCGGGCCCGTTGCCGTCGTGACGGTGCCGAACAGGTGCCTTGCCCAATTGCCGCGTGTTCCGTAGCTCGCAACGAGTTCACTGAAACACAACCTCCGGCAGGGAGCATCTCGATGATACTGACAATGCTCGTGTTGCATGCGATGGCGGCCGTCGCCGCGGCAACAGTTTCAAACGCTACTTCAGACGGTATTCCTGCGATTGAGAAGCGCGTCCGGGCAACCGACAATGCGCCCGTCAACCCCATCGTCGGCGATCGCAGCTTCGTCGAACGCTTCGGCCGCCCCCCGAGCCCCTCCGATCCCGAGGCGCTCAGGATCGCCACGCACCTTGCGTACGCCGAGCGTCTGCTCCGCTCGCGCGACGTCTCGACGATGCCCGCGGATCTGCGCGCCGAGCGCCTGCGGAACCTTGATCGCCTGCATCGCTACCGGTTGCGCGGCATCTTCCCTCACAACTACGACCACCCCGGCGAACGGCGTCCGTGCTTCATCGATCGCGACGGCACGATCTGCGCGGTGGGGTACCTCGTCGAGCAATCCGCCGGCCGCCCCGTTGCCGAGGCGATCAACCGGAACAATCAGTACGCCGGGATCGCCGAGATGAACTCCCGGCAACTGCGTGCGTGGCTCCCCCGATCCGGCCTCACCGTCGAAGAGGCCGCGATGATTCAGCCGGCGTACTCCACCCCACCCTCGACCTTCGCCGGCGTCTCCGGCGGCATCACCATCCCGATCCACTCGCAGATGCAGGTGCCCTCGGAGCTGGAAGGAGACGTCGACCCGATCGGCACACGGCTCGGCCTTACGCCGCTGGCCTCGATTCAAATGACATGGGCCTTCGAACGGAGCGGTCTCTGGCCCCGTGCGCTCATGACACGGATTGCCTTCGACGATCGCTCGATCGACGCCGACGGCACCGCGCGCGACGTGTCGTTCATCGACACGAGCGGCGGCACGCAGACGCGTGAGGCGTACTACGCCGTTGAAGCGACCTACAGGATGATCACGCTGGACGTTCTCTGGGCGCAACGTATCGGCTCGCTGCCGCTTGTCGTTCTGGCCGGACCGTCGGTCGGAGCCGTCATCTCGTCGCGCCGGCGCGACGCATTGGTGCCGACCATGGGATTGGCCTCGACGGTGCAGTCGGAGGCCCCGTTCAGATCGCCGAGGCTCGGCCTCAAGGCCGGCGTACAATATGAATTGACCGCTCACGGGACCTTCACATTGGTGCCGTATGCTCTCTTCGACGCCGGGATCACCGGGGTCCGCAACGACGATCCCTGGCGCGCCGACGCGGTGCAATTGGGCATCGAGCTCCGTATGCCGCTCAACGCGTACTACGAATCAGTCGGCGAAGAGTACTGACGGGCGAAACGACGGCACGATTCACCGCGGCGCCCGGGTCTCGTACCGATCCCGGTGCTCTGCCTCCCATTCCCTATCTTTGTGCTTTCGTCCCGAACGCAATCCGTCGAACTATCTCGCCCTGAACATCCGATGGCAAAGAAGAAGGGAAGCAGCCCAATCCAGACAACCTCGTCCACCGGCGCGACCTCCGAGCGCAACGTCGCGCAAGCCGCCGAAGCAACCGACTGGCTCCGCGTTGCGCGGCTGATGCTTCTCTCGCGGGAGCTGGACCGCATCGAGGAGGAGCGGCTCGTCCCCGGCGGCATGGTCACCTACCAGTTCTCCTCGCGCGGCCACGACCTGGCGCAGATCCTGCTCGGCTTGCGGATGCGGCACCCACACGACGCGGCAACGGTCTACTACCGCTCGCGTCCGTTCGTGCTGACGCAGGGGCTCACGGCCGAGGAGGCGTTCAGAAGCACGATGGGCCGCGCCGGCGGGATCTCCGAGGGACGAGACATCGGCGTGGTGCACAATCTCCCGTCGCGCGGCGGGGCAACGGTGCTCCCCACCAGCGGCGACGTCGGCGCGCAATACACGCCGGCCTGCGGATGGGCGCAGGCGATCCGCTATCGTGCCGATGTGCTGCACCAGACCGAATGGAACGGCGCGATCGCGGCCGCCCTCGGCGGCGACGGATCGTGCGCCACCAACGGATTCTGGGCCGCGCTGAACATCGTCACGACGTGTCGGCTTCCATATCTGTTCTTCATCGAGGACAACGGCTACGGCATATCGGTCCCGGGAACGTTCCAGACGCCGGGCGCGAACATCGCGGAGAACCTGCGGGCGTTCGGCGACCTGCACATCATCAGCGGCAGCGGCACCGATCCGGAGACCACGTCCGGCCTGATCGCCGATGCCGTCGAGCGCGTGCGCCGGGGAGACGGCCCCGTGCTGCTGCATCTGAAGGTGCCGCGCCTGGCCGGCCATTCGTTCGTCGACACGCAGGCGTACAAGCCGGCGGACCTCCTCGAGCGCGAACGCGCCGACGATCCACTGCCGAAGCTGCGGGCATACATGCTCGCGAGCGGGCTGGTGACCGAGGAAGGCTGGACCGCGCTGGAGACCGAGGCGAACGCCGAAGCCGAAGGCGCGGCCGAACGAGCGATCGCCGCCGCGCAGCCCACGGCCGCCACGATCCTCGACGGCATCTTCTACGAGGCGGGCGGCGCTCAGCAGGTCGGCGGCGTCATGCCGGAGATCGGCGAGGAGGCTCACGCCGCACGGCTCCGCGGTTCGCATGTGCCGACGCCCACCGGACCGCGCATGAACTTCCTCGACGCGGTGCGCCGAACGCTCAACCACGAGCTCGAGCTGAACGATCGCATGCTGGTCTTCGGCGAGGACGTCGGCGCGAAGGGGGGTGTGCACGGCGCGACGATCGACATGCAGATCCAGTTCGGCGCCGAGCGCGTGTTCGATACGTCGCTCAACGAGGAGGGGATCATCGGGCGCGCGGTCGGGCTGGCGATGGCCGGCCTGATGCCCGTGCCGGAGATTCAGTTCCGCAAATACGCCGATCCCGCCCACGAACAGATCACCGACTGCGGCACCATTCGCTGGCGCACCGCCGGCAAGTTCGCCGCCCCGCTCGTGGTGCGCATTCCGGTCGGCTTCGGCAAGAAGACCGGAGATCCCTGGCACTCGGTCTCCGGCGAGGCGATCTACGCCCACCTGGTCGGGTGGCGCGTGGCCTATCCCTCGAACGCGGAGGACGCCGTGGGCCTGCTCCGCACCGCGCTGCGCGGCAACGACCCCACCTTCTTCTTCGAACATCGCGGGCTGCTCGACACCCGCGAGGGGCGCCGCCCGTATCCGGGGGATGACTTCGTTGTCCCGTTCGGCGTGGCGACCGTGGCCCAGGAAGGGACCGCCGTCACGGTGGTGACCTGGGGCGAGACGGTGCATCGCGCGCTGGAGGCGGCCCGACTCTCCGGCAGGAGCGTGGAGGTGATCGACCTTCGCACCGTCATCCCGTGGGATCGCGAGGCCGTGCTCCGATCGGTGCGCAAGACCAACAGGTGTATCGTCGTGCACGAGGACAACTGGACGTGCGGCTTCGGCGCCGAGATCGCCGCCACGATCGCGCAGGACGCCTTCTCCTGGCTCGATGCACCGGTGGAGCGCCTCGCCACCGCCGACTGCCCGATCCCCTACAACCCGGGCCTGATGGAGGTGGTGGTGCCGACGCCGGCAAGCATCGCCGCGGCGATCGAGCGCGTCGTGGGGTTCTGACGTCGGCCGGTCATCACGTTGATGAGAATGGAAACGCCGACCGCGCGCCACGTGCGGCCGGCGTTTCGGCTTCGATGCATTCGGGTCTCCGCAGATCACTTCCTCACACCGTGTTGCAACCTGCGTCGTGCCGCGTCGTGCATACGCCGATGCACGACGCATCGAGCTTCCCGGGCCGTTCACGTCGGATCGCAGCCCTGCCATTTTATCCCGCTTGACCCATGCGAACTCTGCTCGTCATCGTCACGCTCCTCTTCTCCTTCCCGATCCTCCATGCGCAGGGAACCGTCCCGCTCGAGGGCACCATCGTCGACGCGGAGTCGGGGAAGCCGATCGGCGGCGCCACCGTGCGCGCCGATGAGGGGCGCGCGCGCACGTAC
>CAZJYH010000437.1:1019-4687 GCA_964549365.1 uncultured Alphaproteobacteria bacterium | reverse complement strand
GTTCGCGTTGTACCTCAACGGTCTGAAGCTCCCCGGGCTCTATTTCCGTCCCACCGCCTACAAGCCGTTCTATGCCATGTACTCGGGGGTGCAGTGCAGCGGCGTGCAGGTGATGCGCATGGGGGAGTCCACGGCGCCGTTTACCGCCACGATCGCGTTGCTTGCGGCGCTGCGCGATCGCGCACCTGGGCGCGGTCTGTTCGCATCGGTCACCGACGAGCGATGGAGGATGTTCGATAAGGTCTGCGGCGGCGACCGAATTCGCCTGCAGCTTATCGCCGGGGCGGGGTACGAGTCGATCGTCGCGGAATGGCGGCCGGCGTTGCGCAACTACATCGCGCGGCGTGAGGAGTATCTTCTCTACGAGTGATCTCCGCACGGTGGGCGGCCGGGGAATGTTCGATGACGCGATCGGAACGGGCGGTCGGCCACCACGGCGACGAGTTCCCGGTGGGGTTGGGGGAGCGCATCGTCGGCGGCGGACGGGATCGCGGTATGTGCCCGCCTATCGACTTCGCGGTTCCGAATCGCCGAAGCGGAGTTCGGGCACGGAGCGGTGGAGGATAGACGCAAAAAAAACGCCCCTGGTATTGACCAAGGGCGCCCTCTCTGATCTCACAAGTGGTTTGATCCACTCGACTTCTCAATACTCCCTTCTGACCATTACGTACCGTTCATACTGCCATGAATGGTTCGTTTCTCTCTGATAACCCTCTGTGAAGAACCGATAACGATCTGCTATCCGCGATTCAGCATTGCGGATCAATTTGCCGATGGTGAACACCGCCGTGGTTTGTCGACGGCCACCATATCATCCTTCAATTTCAGATCGGGATACGATCATCCGACAGAGGTTGCCGGAGGTGGGGTGCCCCAGGCGAGGAAGCCGGGGGTTGAGGAGGGACCATTCTTGAATGTCGGAGCGAACTCCGTTGGTTCGACGGGCAGAGCCACTGCACAATCACAACCGATACGAACATAACGCCGCGACACCCCTCGATATCAGTACATCTTTGTGTACCCCCTTTGACAACACAAGAAACGAGAATACGATTGGCGGTGCATGTGGGGGGAGGGGCTCAATTGATCGGTATCTCTCGCAAGGCCTTGCTGCGCAAGGGATGTGGGGCGATCGTCGAGCCGGTGCCGCATGATCCCCGCTTGGTCCGGCTTCCAAAATCACGAGCGGCGCGCGGGTGTGTTACGCGCAATTCATGTGCATTGCGTGCATAATCCCTACCACCCCTGCTTCAATTCCAAAAGCCGCCGGACGATCGTATGTGCGGCCTCCGGGCGTCCGATCGATCGCGCGCCTGCCTGCATGCGGGCAAGGCGTTCCGGCTCGTCGAGCAGGCGATCGATCTTGTAGGCGAGCACCGGGAGATTGTTGCAGCGAATTGCCGCGCCGAGCTCCAGTAAATGATCGGCGTTGCGCTCCTCCTGGCCGGGAATCGGGCTGACAATTACGAACGCCAAACCCTTGGCCAGCGCTTCGCTGGTGGTGAGCCCGCCCGGCTTTCCGAGCACGATGTCGGCGGCGGACATGTACTCGTCCATCGCCGTCGTGTACCCGATTGCATGAAATGCCACGTTGGACGTTCCGGCGTGTCTCCGTGCGACGGTTTCGATGCGGCGCTGAAGTTCCTCGTTGCGGCCGCACATCACCAGCACCTGCACGGGATGGCGCATCTCCGCAAGCGCGCTCATGATGTGATCGATCGGCCCGACGCCGAATCCACCGGCCGACACGAGAATGGTGGGCCGGTCGACCGAAAGGCCATACCGCGCCCGCATCTCCGCCTTCCCCTTGGGCTCGGCGAAGACCGGGTCGATCGGGATGCCGGAGATCGTCAGATTGGCGCGCGGTATGCCGAGACGGGCAAGGTGTTCTCCCGTCTCTTCCAGCGCCACGAAGTAATGCTCATGATGGCGCGCCAGCCACATCGCATGCACGTCGAAGTCGGTGACGACGATCGCCTGACGATAGGCGATACGCTTCTTCGCCTTCAGCCACGAGATCAACTCCGCCGGAAGGAAGTGCGTGCACACCACCAGCTCGGCCTGCGTCTGCTTCAGCAGCTTGATGAGCGGTCCGGTGTTCAGCTTGTCGAAGGCAAGGCGCTGCCGCTCGTTCTGCCACGGCCGGTCCCACTGATCGTACAACCACCCGAGCAGGTCGGGGGCGCGGTTGACCATGTCGATGTACGCCTTCGAGTAGAGGTTCCGGAACAGCTTGTTCGTGTACTCGAGCGTGTCGACCTGGCGCACGTCGGAGGCGGCGCCGAGATCCGCGAACGCGCGCTCGAGTGCCTGTGCGGCGCGCACGTGGCCGGCTCCGGCCGAAGCCGAGAGGATCAGCACATTGTTCAGACGAGTCGGATCCTGCATAGACACTCCCAATGGTTTCCTCGCAATGAACGGAAAAGATCGGCACGCCGGACATCTCCGTGCCGTTCCCTCGTGCTTGACTCGTTGCCGATGCATACGTAACAAGACGGCCGAGGCTGCTATCTTGCGAGCCGATTGTGTCCGCCGTGGCGTGCGGCATCGTGCAATCCGCGCCGCTCGCGTCCGTCGAAATACGAGCCGCCTTGCCGGGTGTGAGCGGGCGCTCCATTCTTACACGTACTCCCTCGATGAACCGATTTCTCTCGATGAACCGACCGATTCGTTCTCTCGTCCTTGCGGTGTTCGGTCTGACGGCCGCGGCCAGCTGCTCCGCGCAGAACGGTGCTCCGGCCGCTAAGAACATGTTGTGGCGGGTGGGCAACGACAAAGGGAGCATCTACATCCTCGGCTCGGTGCACATGCTGCCGAAGTCGATGTATCCGCTCGCCTCGCCGATCGAACGCGCGTTCGACAGCTCCGACCGCGTGGTGTTCGAGTTGAATCTGGACAGCGTCACCGCCATGGGCGGCGCGATGTCGATGCTGATGCAGGGGATGTACATGGACGGTCGCACGCTCAAGTCGGCGATCGCTCCGGCGCTGTACAAGCAGACCTCGAAGCGATTGAAGAAGCTCGGCTACGACATCGCCATGTTCAACCGCTTCAAGCCGTGGGTTGTGGCGCTGATGCTCATGGGGCTCGATGGGCAGGAGGAGACCGGAATGCAGGCCGAGTACGGCATCGACATGTACTTCCACAAGCGTGCAGGGGAGACCTCGAAGCCCGTTGCGGGGTTGGAGCGGATGGAGGATCAGATCGGCATCTTCTCGACGCTCGGCGACAAGGAACAGGAAGCCCTGTTGTTGCAGACGCTGAATCAGAAGGAGGGGACCGGCGAGTTGAAGGCGATCCTTGCGGCGTGGAAGGGAGGAGATGTCGCGGCCATGGAGAAGATTCTCGCCAAGCAGTTGGCGAGCGACCCCGGGATGTACGACGGCCTGCTCTTCGCGCGCAACAACAACTGGGTACCGCAGATCGAGGGCTTCATCACCAGCGGGAAGCGGTATCTCGTGATTGTCGGCGCCATGCATCTGGTTGGGCCGCGCGGCGTGATCGAGCTGTTGAAGGCGAAGGGATACCACGCCGAGCAGCTGTAGCCCGGTGGGTGCCGCGCCCCCGGCGGTCCTCGAAATCCGGGCTCGATCGTCGAACGGCGCCGTTCGTCGCGTCCGGCCGGAGTCCGTGCGCAGGGCGATGCCCGCAGGAGTGCCGCATCCGTG
>CAZJYH010000437.1:0-1009 GCA_964549365.1 uncultured Alphaproteobacteria bacterium | reverse complement strand
CGCTGAACAATCGAACGGATTGCGATCGTTCGGGAGTCGCAGGAGTGCCGTTCCCGTCGGGCCCCGTTCGCCGGGCCGGCGGAATTCGGTTGTCCGCCCCATGCAGTCACGTCACTTCCCCGAATTTTAGCGCCAAGAGGACCTCTCTCCGCATGTCGACATTTCGCCGTTCAAGCACCATTCTCGTCACCTGCCCGAAACGGCTCTCAGGGTATCTGCGCGCCGAGATCGAGGCGCTCGACATCGAGCCGCTGCGTGAGCTGGTGACCGGCGTCGAGCTTGTCGGCACGCTCGAGGATGCGATGCGGCTGAACCTGCACGTTCGCACGGGGCATCGCGTGCTCTACCTTGTCGGGGCATTCGAGGCGCTCACGCCCGGCGCCATGTACGACGGCGTGGCCGCGCTGCCGTGGGAGGAGTTCATTCCGAACGACGGGTATCTCAGCGTCATCTCCTCGGTCGATACGGTCGGCATCCGCGACACACAATTCGCGAACGTGAAGTGCAAGGATGCGGTCGTCGATCGCCTGCGCGAGCGGACCGGTCGGCGCCCGGACTCCGGCGCGGCGCGCGACGGTGTGGTGATCTTTCTGTTCTGGAAAGGGGCCGAATGCGCGGTGTATCTGGATACCTCCGGCGAGCCGCTTTCGCGTCGCGGCTACCGCAAACTTCCGTGGAAGGCGCCGATGCAGGAGACGCTGGCGGCGGCGCTGGTGATGGAGACGGGATGGATGGGCGACGGCGCGTTCGTCAATCCGATGTGCGGCAGCGGCACGCTCGCGATCGAGGCCGCGCTGCTCGCATTGGGGCGGGCGCCGGGACTCACCCGCGAGGCGTTCGCGTTCCGCCACCTGCGTGACTTCGATGCGGCCCACTGGGAGTCGATGCGAAAGCGGGCGCGTTCCTCCGGGCGCAGGAGGATCGAGGGGACTATCGTCGTGAGCGATGCGAACCCGGATGCCGTGGTCGCCGCCCGCAAGAACGCGGCGATGGCCGGCGTCGATCACGT
>CAZJYH010000436.1:0-4689 GCA_964549365.1 uncultured Alphaproteobacteria bacterium | reverse complement strand
GATCAACAGCGCGGGAACCTGGTAGCAGAGCGACTTGCCGCCGCCGGTCGGCATAACCACACGCGTGTCGCGTCGGGCCAGGACCGAGCTGATGATCTCCTCCTGTCCGGGACGGAATTCGCGATAGCCGAAAAAACGCTCAAGCGTCTCGATCGGCGTCATGCGATCCTGTTGCTGCATAAGCGTTAAAGTTTCGCGGGATAACAGACGGAAGGGGAGCGATTGCGGGAAGATACGGAGGATTCGGATACGATCTTCATGGCCGGCCGAGGCTTTGGTGCTGAGGCTTCGGTGCTGAGGTCCGGTGGCCCGCGAAATGGGAAGGAGGGGCTTGCGTTGCGCGCACAACGGGTCCGGCCCGCTTCAGGCGGCCGGACCATTTCGGGCAATCGCACCGCACAGCAGCGCAATTGCATGCGGACTACGGAGTGACGGCGGCCCACCGAAACCGCGGCCCTCCATGCCGAGGCCACGGGATGCCGATCGGTTCCGGGATGCCGACATGTCCCGATGGGGGGGCTCAGTCCGGCAGCGACTCAACGGCCCTTGCCTCCACCGGCGTCCGCCCATCGACCGTTCGTCCGGCGGCGGCGAACGCGTCCAGTTCGCGCATCAGCCAGGAGATCACGAGGCCAAGCACGCCGATGTCGTCGAGCCACCCGATCACCGGGATGACGTCCGGGATGGCGTCCACCGGCGAGACGGTGTAAATGACGGCGGCGGCCAGCAGGATCTTCTTCCATGCCGGGGTCCTCCCGTCCTTCAGGTACGCCGGGAGCGTTTTGATACGTTGCATCATGGTCATGTCCACCTTGGTACGAATCGGGTCCTTACGCATCGATGATATCTCCTTGCATCTTCTCAGTGATCGATCGGCGTCATACGTTCCTGTGCCGTTCAGGTTCCATGCGATCCCCTGCCTCGACGAAAATCGCCGTGCGCTTCGTGTTGCGGGTCTACCACACGCCTTGGGCGGCCTGCCCCTGTCGTTACGGGCCGACACTTGCGGGGGGAGCGGGCGCGCCGTATCTTTGATGCAATTGTAGTAATAAAACGTAAGGAAACGTTGAAATATCGTTGGACTCTCTCGACCATATCGGATGAACAGTCAGTACAGAAGTTAGCCCAAGCAATCAGCGTATCGCCGACAATCGCCAGGATCCTGGTGACTCGGGGCGTGAAGACATTCGAGCAGGCAAAGCAATTCTTCCGCCCCAGCCTCGCTGACCTTCACGACCCGTTTCTGATGGACGGCATGGAACTCGCGGTGGAGCGTGCCATGCGGGCCGTGGAAACCAAGGAACGGTTGGCGATATACGGTGATTACGATGTGGACGGTACAAGCTCGGCCGCGATGCTCTATCTCTTTTTCAAGGAGTTGGGGGCGGATGCCGATTTCTACATACCGGATCGCTTCACTGAAGGCTACGGCTTATCAACTACGGGCATCGATCGCCTGTATGCCGCTGGCGTTCGTCTGATAATCACCGTCGATTGCGGTATCACCGCAGTTGACCAAGTGGAATACGCAAAGTCGATCGGCGTCGATATGATCATCTGCGATCATCACGAAGCCGGCGATCGCATTCCAGCCGCCCACGCCGTACTCGATCCGATCAAGCCAGGGTGTCCCTACCCGTTCAAGTACCTTTCGGGGTGTGGCGTCGGCTTCAAGCTGATGCAGGGGATTGCCGTGCGCCGAGGTCAGCTCGAGAGCATTTACTCGTACCTGGACTTCGTTGCCATCGCAGCCGCAGCCGATATCGTCCCGCTTGTCGGCGAGAACCGCTCGCTGGTATCGCATGGATTGCGCAAGCTGAACGATTCGCCGCGCCCCGGGCTACGCGGATTGTTGGAATGCGCCGGGATCAAACGCGGGAACCTGGGAACTGCGCAGATCGTGTTCGGCATCGCTCCCCGTGTGAACGCGGCCGGACGTCTCGGCGATGCGCGTCGCGCCGTCGAGATGCTGATCGAGGAGGACGAGGTGCGCGCATTCCAGCGTGCACAGGAGCTCGAGAGCGATAATCGCAGCCGCCGCACGATCGACGAGGAGACCTTTGCCGAAGCGCAGATGCTGGTGGAGCAGGCGCTCGGAGGCCACGACGTCCGTTCGCTCGTCATCCACAATCCGAACTGGCATCCGGGTGTGATCGGCATCGTTGCCTCGCGCATCGTGGAGAAGTACTATCTGCCGACCGTGCTCCTGACGTCCGTTGAAGGGATGGCGAAAGGATCGGCGCGTTCGATAGCGGGCTTCGACATTCACAACGCGTTGAAGCAGTGTGAGCGGCACATCGAGCAGTTCGGCGGGCACAAGTATGCAGCCGGGCTTTCGGTGCGCGAGGAGAATATCAGCGACCTCCGCAGTGCCCTCAACACGTATGCGATCATCGAGATCAACGACGATATGTTGGTGCCCCAGCTCCACATCGATACCGAGGTGTTGCTTGGGGAACTGACGCCGGCGTTCTTCAACGTGATCAAGCAGTTCTCTCCGTTCGGTCCGGGCAACTCCAGGCCGAACTTCATGGTGCGCAACGCCGAGGTGGTCGGGTACCCGAAGATCGTCGGGAAGGATCACCTGAAGTTCCGGGTTCGCAGCGGGAGCGGCTTCATCGAGGCGATCGCCTTCGGCATGGGGTCGCGCCTGAGTGAGCTGAACGGCGCGGCGAAGTACGACATGGTGTTCAACATGGAGGAGAACGAGTATCGAGGCACCGTCACGCAGCAGCTTCGCATTCTCGATTTCCGCATAGCCGAACGCGTCAGCCGTCCGGAGACGGCCGACGCGCCCGCGGTGGTCAACGGCGCCCCACCGGTGATGGCTCTCCGCAACGGTATCGCGCCACCGTCGGCATGATGCCGGCGGCGACAATCAAACACGGTCATTCAGTTCGATAGAGTACGATGGCAGGGCATAGCAAGTGGGCGAACATCAAGCACAAGAAGGGTGCCGCCGACGCAAGACGTGGCAAGGTCTTCACGAAAGTTGCCAAGGAGATAGCAATAGCATCGCGGCTCGGCGGTGGTGATCCGGCGGCGAACCCGCGTCTGCGCCTGGCGATTCAGGCGGCGCGTGCGGTGAACATGCCGAATGACAACATCAAGCGGGCCGTGCAGCGCGGAACCGGCGAGATCGAAGGGCAGCAGCTCGAGGAGATGATGTTCGAGGGGTATGGGCCCGGCGGCATCGGCATTCTGATCGAATGCGTCTCCGACAATCGCAACCGTACGGTCGCCGATATTCGCAGCATCCTCACCCGCAGCGGCGGTTCGATGGCCGACGCAGGGGCGGTGGCATGGAACTTCACCCGCAAGACCGTGATCTCCGTCGGGAAAGGCGATCGCAGCGAGGACGACGTGTTGATGGCGGTGCTCGACGCGGGAGCGGAGGATGTGAAGACGTCGGAGGAGACGTTCGATGTCTATGCGCCGATCGACAGCTTCGAGCCTGTACGGGCCGCGCTGGAGAACGCCGGATTCACCTTGACGGCGGCGAACCTGGAGTACATGCCCAATCAGACGTTGGAGCTTTCCGGCGCGGATGCGGCGGCCTCGCTGAAGCTGCTCGAGAAGCTCGATGATTATGACGACGCGCAGAACGTCTATACCAACCTTGAGTTGAACGACGAAGAGCTTGCACGGCTCGACGCCGAATAGGCCATCGGCCGCATATCCGATCGATTTCAACGGCCCCGTCGTTCAGCGGCGGGGCCGTTTGTCATTCGGCGAACACCCGATGCCGTCTGGGCCTGTGCGCACCGATCCACAGCGGTGCATTTTTCTTGTTGTGGGCTCGGTTTGATCTGATACATTCGCCGTGACACGACGTCATTGACCTGAATACGCTGACCGTTACTTCATACTGCGTGCCGGAACATTCCAACCATATCAGGACGGGCTCGATAACTGCCGGAAGCGACGACATGTTGCTTGAGCAGTTTCTTCAGGGTGACGACGGAGCCTATGCCACGATCTATGAGCGCTATGACAAGAATGTGCTCACGTATATACGGACCGTGGTGAAGGATTACCCGGAGGTGGCCGAGGATCTCTTCCAGGAGACGTTCGTTCGTCTGTTTCGCGAGCGGGCGCGCTTCAAGGCGGCGCGCAGCGGGGGCGACGAGTATAAGCCCATCCTGAACCTCCGAGGCTGGCTTTTCCGCGTGGCACACAATCTCGCCATCAGCTACCTCCGATCAGTACGCCAGACGGTGTCGTTGTCGGAGAACGAGGATACACACCGGTGGGACGAGAGGCTGATGGTCCCGATCGAGGAATCGTTTGCAGCGATGTACGGGGAGGCGACCGAGATGGCGAGCGAGAACCTGTACGAGAAGCTGAGGACGTGCGTGGAGATGCTTCCCCAGTCGCTGCGTGAAGTATATGTGTTGCGCGAGATCAACGGATTGGAATACGAAGATGTGGCGGCTACCGTCGGTTGCTCGCAGGAGGCTGCCCGGATGCGCATCAGCCGCGCACGGCGCGCGCTGCGCAAGGCACTCGAGGCGTTCTTTCCGGATGAGGGGTGACGCGCAACTGCGGCAATCGGATCGAGCAACGGTGAAGGCCTCGGCGGGAGAGTTGTGGAGGATGAGCGGCGATGGAATTGCAGCGAAGGGCCCGGCATGGGCAATCGTTTAACAGCAACCTGAAAATGATGCGTATGAATCATGCCGTACCAAC
>CAZJYH010000435.1:0-4698 GCA_964549365.1 uncultured Alphaproteobacteria bacterium | reverse complement strand
GCGTGCGCGCCGAGTTGGCCACGTACTCCAGCGTGGCATTGTACACGGGATGCCCGTCGACGAGCGTCGGGATGCCGATATCGGGCTGCGCGGAGAGGATGGCGTCGGTGGCACCGTACAGCGAGCGTACGATGGTGAGCATACGATTGGGGCCGACGGTTCCGTTCGAACCGATCGCCACAACCTCGTCACGATGCAGGCGCCGCGCCACGTCGCGCGGGAACTCCGTTGCGAGAACGGCGGCGTCCTCCGGGAACGTCTTCTGCGCGATCACCGGAACGTCCGGCGCGATGTGGCGCGCCGCATCCATGGCGATCTCCAGCTCATCGAGATCGATGAAGGATTTCAGCAGGAGGAGATCGCAGTTGCCGTCGACCAGCGCGTGGATCTGCGTCATGAACGCCTCGCGCACCTCGTCCGGCTGCAGCTTGCCGATCGGCGCGAGGAAGCGCCCCACGGGCCCGACCACGCCGGCCACGAATGCACGGTTCATCGAGGCCGTGCGCGCCAGCCACACGCCCTTGCGGTTGATCTCGTACACCTTGTCCTTCAGCTTGAAGGCGTCCAGCGTGATCGCGTTGGCGCGTCGGGTATTGGCCTGAATGATGCCCGCGCCGGCTTCGATGAACTCCGTGTGGATCTGTTCAACGAGGAGCGGGTTCTTCAGGTTGTAGAGCTCCACGGGACTGTCGTCGTGTCCGCGCGAGCGGAGCACCGACTCGATGGATCCATCGATCACGATCGGTCCACGGCGGAGCCGTTCCAGCAGCTTTGATTTCATGCGGGGGATCGTACCACTTCTGAGCGAATCGTTCAAGTTACGAAGAGTAGCCGTGCAGCAGACGACGCGCGGCACGCCCCGGTTGCCGTTCAATCGAATCGACCGCGCTCACTCCTTCCTCCAGATAGCAGAGTAGGGCCAGAGCAGGTGGCGACGAACGCACGCGCCGGGAAGAACCGCGCTCAGCGCGGCGGCGGCTTCGCCGAGCGTGAGGTAGCGTGCGTTGCGTGCGTGTTCGGCCCACGCCGCCCGCACTTCGTGCCGCTCGAACGGCCGTCCGGTATGCGCGGTGCGCAGCAGGGCCTGCAACGGAAGGGCGATCGTGTCACGGAGACGGTCCACCACGCCTTGCGAGCGCACGAGATCCGGAGAAGAGCCGGCGTCCCCCCGGGCGCCAATGCGCGGCGCATACGCTCCAGCGCCGGCGCAAGCGGCATGTGGTGAATCGTGGCGATCGTCGCGATGCAGTCGAACGGCTCCGCGCCGAGATCGTCGGCCAACAGATCCGCGACCCGATACTCGATGTTCGAATGTTGCGCCGATCGCTCTCGTGCGCGTTCGATCATGCGCGGCGAGAGATCGATCGCAAGGACGTGGTCGGCACGTTCGGCCGGCGCCCGCGCGAACGCACCGGCGCCGCATCCGACGTCCAAGGCCCGTGCCATGCGGATTGGCAGATGTTGCAACAGGGAGGCATGGTAGTGAACGTTCGAGTCCCGATCGGTCACCTCGAGCGATGCGATCCGATCGAAGTCACCACGCACGGCGAAGGAGGCATCCATGTGCATGGGCTACGTGGGGCGGGCGTGCTGCGCGAAAAGCGGCACGGCACAGTCTACAACGCGTGCCGCAGCTCTACCTGCACGATCAGCGAGTTGAGATTCCAGTTTTCGTTCCGGGTCACGTGTGTCAGGCCGAAGTCGTAGTAGATACCGGGATACAGGATCCAATCGTCGCGGAACAATCCGATCTCCGCGTTGGCTCCCCCTTTCACCGATACCCTGAACGCGTTCAGGCCGTCGATCCTGGCATCCCTCGCGAAGACCAGTCGGCGGCCGTTGTTCTCGGTGGGCAGATTGTTGGGATTGACGAACGTGGCGTTCAACGGCCTTTCCAGATCCTCGACCTGCGTGATCTTTCCCTGAAAGACGTAGCCGAACACCGGGCCTGCCGATACGCTGATGTGGAAGTTGCGCGAGAGTTCGAGCACCTGCTGGCTGTAGACGATGTCGGCGTTGATCATGCGGTAGGTCACATCCGACGTGGCCGACACTTCCTGCACAACCACGGTCTGCCGATCCGGGAGCAGGACGTTGGCGTCCGGGAGCCGCTGGGTGAATTTCCCAGGACGTGACTCGTACGTGAACCGCGTGATCAGGCTCCACGCGCCGCTGGGGATGTATTCCACCGTGGCGCCCGCCAGGAAGCCCATGCCGGATCCGCCGGTGAAGACCGGGCAGCTCACATCACCGATCGTGCGAAAGCCGCCGGAGTGGTAGTTGAGCGCCATCCCCGCAACCGGCCCCGCGAGAATCTGGGCCTTGACGTCGTCATCGCCGAGCGGATTGGAGCTGCGGTGCTCGCTCTGCGCGTGCAACGCCTGGGCGCACGTAATGAGGAGCAGGACCGTGCCTGCGATCGATCGTCTTGATCTCATCGGGAAATCCTCGGCAGCATGGTTTGACGCGAGCGGCTTCGGTACGAACGCGGCGCATAAGATACACGCAATCGGATCAATGTTCCACCGAATCCGGCGGCGCCGTCTCGGTTACCGAACGGTGCCCGCAACACAAACGCCGCCTGCGTCGGCCCCGGGCGCCGGTCTGCGCCGACACCCGGGGCACACGGACATCTCCGATTCAGAACGCACGGCGGAAGTCCACCTGGAACAACATCGAATTCAGGCTCCAATTCTCGAGCCGCGTAACGCGCGTCAGGCCGAAGTCATACAGCACCGCCGGGTACATCAACCACTTGTTGTCGAACAACGGCACCTCCGCCTGAAGGCCTCCCTTCAACGACACTCGCACGGCGTTCATCCCCGGGATATCGAGGTTGTCGGCCAGCGTCATTCGGCGCCCGGTCTCGTCGAGCCGCGCCCCCGCCGGTACCGCCTCCGGAGAGAAGCGGGCGTTCGTCGGCAGCACCAGATCATTGTACTGCGTGATCTTCCCTCCAAGCACCACGCCGGCAACGGGGCCTGCCGTCACCGACAGCCGGAACGACTTCCCCGGACGCCATATCTCCTGCTTGTACATCACCTCGACGCTGGCAAGCCGGTAGTTCACCTCCGACGTCGAGGTGATCGTCTGGAGCGCCGGATCGGACTCCAGCAGCACCAGCACGTCCGGGAGTCTCTGCTTGAAGCTTCCCGGTCGCGTCTCGAACGTCACCGCCGGCACAATGCTCCACGCACCGTCGCCGGGGATGTACTCCACGGTAAGACCACCGAGGAAGCCCCACCCGGTCCCCGATGTGAACTTCGGACAGGAGGCGCCTTCGATCGTGTGAAAACCACCGGTGTGGTAGTTGCGGCTCAGGCCGACGCGCGGCCCAATCAACAGATGCACCCGGCGAGGGCGGGGATCGAGCGGGTTGTCGAGTTCGTCCGCGTCCACCGTCGCGTGCAGCACGATGGGCACAAGCATGAGGCCGGCGGCGAACAGAAGCAGTCGGGACCGGAATGCGTTCGTGTTCATGATGTCTGATCCTCCAAATCGGGAAGGCATGTTCGAAGTGCGCAACCGTTTACCCCGCATGCGCCCACGAGCAGCCCCACCCGTACGCGACGATACGCCGTGCGGAGGCAGCCCGTGCGGGAACGCGCGGGAACATCGATTGCATTGTGCCGGAGAATTCAGTGCCGGAGGTGGTCGGGTGTCGCCTGGATCAGGTGGCCGCCGTGCGAAGCGTGAGGCTCGCCCCGGCGGCCACGTTGATCAATATCGATGCGTCGTGTTGGCGTTTAGAACGCGCGACGGAAATCAACCTGGAACAGCATCGAGTTCAGATTCCAGTTTTCCTGGCTGGTCACATGAGTCAGACCGAAGTCGTAGAAGACGCCGGGATACATCATGATCTGGTTGTTGAACAACCCGATCTCAGCCTGCAGCCCGCCCTTGAGCGAGAAGCGGATGCTGCTGCGGCCGGGGATCTCCTGATTGTCGGAGAAGACCATGCGGCGACCGTTGTTCTCGAGATGCGCCGTCGGCGGCACGGTCTCGGCAGCGAAACGCGCGTTCTGCGGCTCCTCGAGATCGTTGTACTGCGAGATCTTGCCGCCGAGGACGTAGCTGCCGACCGGACCGGCCGAGACCGAGACGCGGAAGGACTTCCCGGGCTGCCAGATCTCCTGCTTGTACATCACCTCGGCGCTGGCCAGCTGATAGGTAACATCCGATGTCGTGGAGATCGTCTGGTTCACGGGAATCGTGTCCAGCAACACCAGCACGTCCGGCAGACGCTGCTTGAAATTGCCTGGGCGCGTGTCGAACGTGATCGCCGGCACGATACTCCAGTTGCCGTTGCCGGGGATGAACTCAGCGGTGAGGCCGCCGAGGAATCCCCACCCCGAACCCGATTCGAACTTCGGGCAGTTGGCTCCTTCGAGCGTGTGGAATCCGCCGGTGTGATAATTGCGTGTCAACCCAACGCGCGGTCCGATGAGCAGCTTCGCGCGGGGCTGCGTCGGATTCAGCGGGTTGTCAAGGTCATCCGCTTCCTCCTGAGCGTGTGCAACGATCGGCGCGAGCAACAATGCCGCGCAGAACAGAACACGCCAGGAACGAGAGAAGAGCTTGTTCATTGAGTGTGATCCTCCAAATCGGATTGGCATGAAAGTAATCTGTATCTGTTGTACTTGCTGTTTTCTCGTGTTTGCTTACTTGGCCACCGTCATCGAGCGCACCGCCCCGAAC
>CAZJYH010000434.1:0-4718 GCA_964549365.1 uncultured Alphaproteobacteria bacterium | reverse complement strand
CGCAGTGCGATACCGGCCAGCGGATGATTGCCGTCGAGCACGATGTGCTCCGGATACACCTCGGTGACGGTGTACAGGATGTCCTTTGGAGCATCTTGATTGCAAGCGCTGGGCAGGGCGGCGCCTTCGATCGCGGAAGCCTGCGAGGGCGCCGAAGCCATCATCACCATGCTGCCGGCCGGCGAGCAGGTGCGTGAGGTCTATCTCGGCGCAGAAGGTGTGTTGGCATCGGTCCCTCCCGGCGCGGGCTGGTATGGGATCTGCTCGGCTTCGTTCAGGGAGTGGTGCACGGCGACAGCACGATCCCCTTCCCGAGCCTGCTGCAGCACCTCAGCGGTCAATCGCCGCTCGTGCTCAACCAGTCGACAACGCTTGTTCCGCCCACCAATCGGCGCTTCGAATTCACGGGCATCGCGTTCGACCCGTCGAACCCCGACACCAACAAGCGCACGTACGTCATCACCGACACGTCCGGGACGTTCTGCCGATGCGACCGCGAGAAGTTCTTCACCAGCGGCGTCGAAGAGGGGGGCGCCGTGCCGGGCTTCGCGACGCATGATGTCGCCGTGACGGCGATCTCGCCGAACCCGGTGCGCGACGCGGCCGAAGTCTCGTTCACGGTGCACAGAAGCGGTCGTGGGACCGTCGAGATCTACGACGCCACAGGGCTGCGCGTGGCGGTTCCGTTCGTCGGGCTGCTGGAGCAGGGAACGCACACGATGCGGCTCGACGCCGGCGCGTTCGCCAGCGGCATCTACTACGTCTCGATCACCCTCGACGGCGGCGACCGCGCCGTGCGGCCGATGGTGGTGGTGAAGTAGCGCGCGGCGCCCTCGGGCGCGGTTGTGCAACGAACAATCGATACGAACAACGAACCCCGGCGGTGCCGGGGTTCGTTGTTTTCAGGCCGGAGCAAACGTGCCGCGCATGCGATCGTTCGAGGCGTCGAGGAGGAGGGCTCAGCGTTTGATCGTCTGGTGCGCGACAACGTACTGTACGAATCGCACGCGCTCCCGGCGGCGCTCCTCGCGGAACGCGGTGTTGGTTGTGTTCCAGGCGGGCGAGCCCTCGCGCGCGAGCGGGACGCCGTCGTCGTAATGACGCGTGATGGGTTCGCGCGTGCGTTGGAGGATCGTCGCATCGGCGGCGCGCTCGCTGAGCAGCGTGACGATCTCCCGACACAGCGTGCCGCGGAGGGAATCGATCGGCGGCGCGCCGGCCTCGAGTTTACGGGCTGCTGCCATTACGGCTTCGTCGATGTAGTCCATCGACGTCGCCGGCATCGCGTTGACGGTCAGCATGCCGCGCATGAACCCGAGAAGCATCCGATCCTGCGGCGTGTTCGCGTCGACGGCGATCGCCGCGTCGAGCAGTGCAAGCCGGGCCTGCAGGCGCGAGGGGCGCGTGAAATAGGCGCGCATCAGGCGGGCGAGCGAGTCGTTCGCGTTCAGGAAGTAGAGGCGCTGTGCCGAGCGCAGCGTGAGCGGTTCGTTGATGTCGAGCCGATGCGCCGAGTCGTACAGGCGCCGCGCGCGCGCCGAGTCGCCGAGCGCCCACCATGCATCCCCCTGCTCGATCAGGTAGGGGAGGAGCGGATAGCTGGCCGTGTCGGCATCGTAGAGCGTGCAGGAGTCCAGCATCCGCTTGAAGGAGCCCATTCCCCAGAGCGCGCGTATAACGCCGGAGCGGGCGCCGTAGCTGATCCCTTCGTCGAGCGAGCCCTCGAATCGCCGGAGCGCATCGGCGTAACGTTCCTCCGACAGCGCGTTGAACCCCTGAGCGTTGAGCGTGCCGATGCGCCTGAGGCAGCGCTGCGAAAAGAAGGAGCCGCCGCCGAACATGTTGCGCATCGTGGCCCGATACGATGCAGGGGGGTCCGGCAGGCTCGCCAGAAACCGGCGGTACCGTTCGGCGAGCGCGCCGAGCGGCATGCCGTACGCCCCCTCGAAGTCCGCCGACGGATAGGCGCGCAGGTATATCGCCACCCCGAAGGAGTCGATCAGCCATCGGGAGAAGGAGCCGGCCAACACGTAACTCACCGATGTTCGATAGGAGGAGAAGCCGCCGAAGCTCATGATCTCCTCCACAGGCGGCGCAAGCTTGAACGCGTACATCGCCCGCGCATACTGGTGCAGCGTGCGCCAGCCGTAGGCGTTTTCCATCGCCGTCGCCGAGCCCTCCAGCATCCCCTGCGACCAGGAGATGCCCAGCGCGTTGCCGTAGCGGGCGAGCATCACGTGCGCCAACTCGTGCCGCAGCGTGCCGCCGATGCGATCGAACGGCATGCAGAGCTTGTCGTCCCACGGCTTGGTGAACGCCGCCGACGCCGTTCCGACGCACCGCTTCTGTTCGGCGGCCGATGCGAAGAGGTAGAGGCTGATGTGCGGGACGTCACGCTCGCCGATGAAGAGCATGTGTGCATGCTCGCTGATGTAGAAGTCCGTCAGGTTGGCTGCGCGCCAGACGTCGAGCGAGTCCGCCGTCGCGGCGTTGTAGTAGATCGTGGCGAAGCGCGTGTTGATCGAATCGCCCAACTCGGCGCGAAGCCATGCGTCGGTTCGGGTAAGGCCGAGTTCGCTTCGCTGGGGTACCAGCAGGAGCCCGGCGGCCGCGGCAAGGGTGCAGAGCAGCAGGAGCGCCGGCCGCGGCCGAACGGCGTCGCGCCGGCGAATCGCGAGCAGCTCCGACGCCAGGCCCAGCAGCGCCACCGCCACCGCCAGATGCACAACCCGGTAGATCACCAGCAGCGGAGTGATCGGAAGCTCGGCGTCCCACGATCCTCCCGGGAAGAACCCGGTCTGCCACGCGTAGAGGTAGATGTGGGGGCCGGTGTACGCCTCGAAGGCGCCGCGCAACAGGCTCACGAGCCAGAGGAGGAGAAACAGCAGAAGCGCAAACCGGCGGCGTCGTGCGGCCGCCCGGGCAACAAGCGCGAGCACGGCCGAGATCGCCGCCGACGCCGGCACCAGCAACAGATACCAGGCCACGCCGTCGGCGATGCCGCACGAGCCGTCGAACGGCGCGCAGAGCACGGGGACGGCCAGCGGGGCAAGCGAGAGGAGCGTGGATGCGCCGACCAATCGCCATGCCTCGGCAGGCGAGGGGAGCGCGCGCTCCGCCGCGTCAGGTCGCCGCGGGGGAAAGATGACGGCCAGGCCGCCGAGCAGGCTGAAGAGCAACGCGCAGAGCGCGCTGAACTCGTAGTGCAGGTCATCGACGAGCGGAAAGAAGCGCGCGGCGATCGCGACGGCTATCGCGATCGCCAACACGGCCCATCGGAACCCACCAGGGGCGCGGAGCGATTTGATGGCGTCTGATCGTGAGATTTCGTGAAAATCCATTCTATTGAGACTCAATATACATAAGGGGGGGAGCGCTGTGCGGGGGGCGTCTAATTTTGTGTGAATGCGCACGCCCGAGTTGCTGATACAGGGGATCGCGGAGTACAACGCCGGCGATCTGTTTCGCTGCCATACGACGCTCGAGTCGTTGTGGCGGCTTTCGCGCGGCGAGGCCCGCCGTTTCGTTCAGGGGATGATCCAATCGACGATGGGATTGCATCACGCGATGCGCGGCAATATCGCCGGCTCCCTGCGTCTGCTCGATCGCGGCATGGCCAAGCTCGACGGCTTCGCCGGTGATTTCGCCGGGATCGAGCTCGGCACCTTCCGGCGCGAGCTGCACCTGCTGCGCGACCGCATCGGGGAGAATCTCGAGAGTGAGGGCTTTGCGCTGGAGCCCGGCGCGGTTCCACGGATCGAGATCATTCCCGAGCCCGCCGAGTGACCCCGGCCCCGAACGCCGCGCCGCCTTCCCCGGAATGTGCGGCGCTCCTGCCTGAGAAGATTTACATACTCAACATATCGTTCACGGAGAACAATCGACATGTCCATTTACATCACGACCGACTGCATCAACTGTGGTGCGTGCGAGCCGGAGTGCCCCAACACCGCCATCTACGAGGGGGGCGCCAACTGGTCGCTCGCCGGCGTCACCTACGGCGGCAACGACCCCGCGCCGAGCGGCGCCGCGGACTTCTGGTCGGCCGATTACTTCTTCATCGTTCCCGACAAGTGCACCGAGTGCGTCGGCCACCATGATGAGCCGCAGTGCGCCGCCGTCTGCCCGGTGGACGTCTGTCTCCCGGATCCGAACCACGTGGAGAGCAAGGACGAGTTGAAGCTGAAGAACGAGTATCTCAACATGATCGACACCGATCGCCTGCGCAACTGATGATGCGGGCGAACGCGGAAGCATGACGAAGCCCCGGCAGGCGAGCGCTGACGGGGCTTCGGCGCGCTCGGCGGTTCGTCCCGCGTATCGCCGGCGGAGAGCCCGGCCCTCTGCCGTTGGCGTGGAGCGACCGCACGGAAACGCCCGCGATGATCATCATCCTCAGGCACACGGATCGCGCGGCGAAACGCTCCGTGACGATTCCATTCCGGCGATCTCCGTAAATTGGCGAACTACAACGCAGAACGCCCATGCCGGCGGCCCCCTCGGGCGGCCTCGGCCTGCGGCGAACCGCAGCCCTGCCCTTCGTCCCGGCGCAACCTGATGCCCGATCGGCGCGCGCGCCGAGGATGCACCATGGTTGATTCGGCACGCCGGGAACCCTTCACGCAGCACTACTGAACGTCCACGCCCTCATGAGCACTTCGTTGAAGAACTTCGACCTCCAGCACACCGATCTGTTCACGTTCCGGCACATCGGCCCG
>CAZJYH010000433.1:0-4721 GCA_964549365.1 uncultured Alphaproteobacteria bacterium | reverse complement strand
TCCTTCTCCACATACGCTCCCATCTCCTTCTTCACCACCTTCCCCTCATCGGGTTTCTTAAATACCGGTGTGCGGTACAGCTTCAGGCTCTTTGCGTTCTTATCGCCAAGCCGCTCCTGCATTCCCTGAATTTCGTCGAGCGCAGTGTTTTTCGCATGTTCCCCGTTGTCGTCCTGCCCGTAGAACACCTTGATCGCGCCGTCGGTCGGGGTCATCACACGGATCATTCCCGCGCACATCTTGCACGGCTTGAGCGTTGTGTACAGGCGCGACCCATCCGGGATCATCTTGCCGCCGCTTGCCTTGAAGTAACTCTGGATGGCATTTACCTCCGCGTGGAACGTATGGTTCAGACGGCTGGTGTTCAGGCCCCAACCGAGGATTTCGCCCGATGGCCCCACGAGTATCGCACCGATCTGATAACCGTTCAGCGTATGGCCGAACCGTTGCGCCGTCAGTGCGAAGGCCATCATCATGTAGATCCGATGGATCGTGTGCCCCGAAACGCCGCCGAACTGTACCTTGCTCTCGCTCGAGATGTCAATCTTCGGATCGGGGCCGGTTGCGAAGTTCGTGAAGGGGTCCAACGAGTTTCGGGAATGTTGACCCTGTGAATTGATCTCCTTCCATTTGTACTTCTTGATCCAGGTATCCACCCATTCGCGCGGCCCGCTGGAGCGGTGTCCGTACAGTCGCCCCTTGAGACAGACGGTGCCGTTGAGCAGCTTCCCTCCCATCGCTCCGAGCCTGACGTTGAGAAATTGCGACATGCCACCGCACATCCGTGTATATCGCGTGCCGTCGCCCGCGAAAAGCAGCCCCTTTTCGATGTTGTAGTACCCAACCTCATCGCACAGTCCCTGCAGCAGATCAACGACGGCGCTATAGGGGGCACCGTAGTTGCAGATGTCGATCGCATAATACACGGTCGGGCCATCTTGATCATCTCTATACCAGATCGCGTACGACTTGCCGGGGAACTTCACCTCGAAGATGGTGCCGAGCTCCAGTAATTGGCCGCGAGAAAATCCGGGCATGACATTTCACCTCTCCAGGAATATATGTTTCGGATATTCACATCCACCGCCCGATGCCGTCGGGCCAGAACGGTTCGCACTGCATCGAGAGCGAGAACTGCTCCACCCGGCTCGACTGGTACCACCAGGAATAATAATCCACGGGGTTGATCCAGCTGAGGCCGTACCGGATGTATCCCTGCTTCGCGACGGCACGTTTGTAGTCACTCACAACGTGGCGCACCTCCAGACGGTTCTGCGCGTAGAACTCCCACTCACCCTTGACACGTTTGCCGAAGATCGTCCCGACGCGTTTGGTGATCTGCAGCTTGTCGCCGAGCGCGACCACCTTGTTGCCGACCTCGGCGATCCCCCGCGCGATCTCCTTCAGTTCCTTCTCCGTCTCGCCCGGAAACAACCCGGGCTTGGCACGCTTGCCCACATAGTGCTCCTGCCCGAGCGCACGTTTCGTGTTGCCGAGATGACCCGGCAGTTTGGGAGCGTGCTGCTGAAACGCCTCGTAGTAGCGCGCCATCTCGTCGGACTTCGCGGTCATGAACTCCCGGAACTCCCGCATCGAGGTGGCATCGAAGGGTGAGGGGCCGTGGTTCTTGGCGTTGGCGTGATAGACCCACGGTGCATCGGAATCCCCCTCGATGTAGACCGTGCAGCCGTCCACGGGCGCCGTGAAGAAGTAGTCCACCTCGACGCCGGCGAGCGTATCGCGCGCGGTCTGGACAGCCTCGATGCGCTCATCGAAGCCGGAGGTATCCTCGGCGAGGCCCCGTTCGTTCTCCAGATCGAGCAGCTTCTGTCTGAAATACTCCTCATCGTTGGTCACCCTGCTCGGCTTCAGCGCAATTCTGTAAATCTGGTCCTCGGACCACGGAAGGAAATATGTCGGCAGATATCCCTCCTTGTACGTCCGGCTGAGCTTCACGGCGCCGGCGTTCGGGAAGCTGGGGCTGGGATCGACGCAGAACCAGATGACGCGGTTCGCTCCGCGCACGTCGTAGGCGTTGCCGCCGCGCGGCTTGAACTGCTCGGGGTTCGGCGCCATCATGCCCCCCCATTCCATATCGAGGGCGTACTTTTTTCCGTACTCGAGCGGACCCCGACAGAACTTCGTCATGTGCGACATCGCAAGCCTCCGGCGCCGTTCGGCGCAGTGTCGTTCAGTGGGGTCAGTACTTGTACACGGTGATACCGTTCTCGCGGGCAAATTTCATCGCCAGCATTCGGACCTGCAGAACCTTCCCCCCCTGATTCGAGGAGCACCGTGTGCATTGCGGCCGCAGCTCGAATTGCGTGGGATAGTCCAGATCGAGCAGGTCGAACACCTGCTCCATATACGTTGTGCACAGCTCCTGGGGAAACGTGTGATCCGAGATATAGGTATCCACCGGATATTTCGTCCCGCAAATGTGGCACCCCTCGCGCTCGCCGAGATCCTGAATCAGCACCCCCTCATAGACGGAGACCTTCGTGCCGTAGGTCCGAATCCCGCGATCCGACTTGCGGCCGCCGTGGATCATCTTCCTCTCTCGGGCCGTCAGCTTCTTGGTCGGATTGTTCTTCAACTGCCGCACGAGCGCCGCCTGCTGGTTCGAACAGGAGTGGCACGACGGAAACAGATAGACCTCCTTGCGGCACTTCTGCGCCAGCTTCGCCGAGCTGCTCAGGTTCGTGGGCGGGATATGGTCGCCGACCCACGGCTGGTTCTTGTCGCTCTCCAGCTTCGTGCGGCACGTATGACAGCCGTGAACCTTCCCGATGCCCTGAACGTGGACTCGTTGGTCCGGGCGCAGCGAGAACTGGTTCCGTCGGATCTTCAGCCCCGTTCCCGTCCAATGCCTGTGTGTCTGATTCAACTGCGCCTCGATCAGCCTCTTGAGCCTCTTCTTCTCCTTGGCTTTCTTGTTCATGGCCGGCATACGTAGTCCTCCTGGATTGCGTTTGTCGTTTCATTCGTCGTGATCGCGCAGCTCCGCCTCAGTACTTATACACCGTCAATTTGTTCTTGCGTGCATAGGCCAGCCCGAGCCTGGTGATGCGCGACATCTTCCCTCCCTGCAACGTCGAGCATCGCGGACGTTGCGGGCGCAGCTCGAATTTTTTCGGATATGGGAGTTTCATGTGATTGAACACCTGCTCCATGTAGCTGGTGCAGAACTCCTGCGGGAAGGTGTGATCGGCGATGTACACCGACGCCGGATTCTTCGCGCCGCACGAGTGGCACCCCTCGCGCTCGCCGAGCGACTGTATCTGCTGCCCCTCGGTTACCGACACCTTCTTGCCGAACGTCTTGATGCCGTGAATCTTCGATCGTCCGCCGGTGATCAACTTCGTCTCGAATTCGTTGAGCGAGAGCAACGGATTGCTGTTCAGGCGCTTCACCAGATGGGCCTGGGCGTTCGCGCATGAATGGCATTGCGGATACAGATAGGTCTTGCTCGAACACCCAAGCGCCAGACGTGCCCCGCCTTTCAGATTGACCGGGGGAATGTGGTCGCCCACCCAGGGTTGATTTGAATCGTTCACCAGTTTCGTCCGGCAGGTGTGGCACCCATGCATGGCGCCGATCTCCTGGATCAGCTGTCGCTGACCGGCGTTGATGTGGAACGAGGTTCGCTCAATCTCGACCCCACTCCCCGTCCATTTACTGTGGCCGGCGTTTATCTGCGCCCTGATCAACTTCTTGAGATCAGGCTGTATTGGCTTCCTCGGCATGACTGAAAACGTTGTCGATGTACGCCTGGGACATGCATGGGCGGGCTCGCGTCGGCGCTGGATTTTCTCCCGCGACGATTCGGCGACCCGAGGGCCCGGGTAGGATACGGGCCCGGCGTTCGGCTGCGATCCATCACGGCAACCGCGCGCGCTCCGCTACGCAGCGGCGTCCGGGCCGCCCTATGCTCCGTATCGTTCCTGCAGAATTGCCCACGCGGCGAGCGCGCCGTTGTACGATGTGTACATCCCGTAGGCGTCGTAGATGAAGCTCCCCCAGTTCCCCTGCACGTCTTGTGGAAGCGCCGCGTTCTGCACCGGGTCCGAGATGTTGCGCACGAACCCGAACGCCACGTCGTTCTGATCGCACACCTTGCCGATCACGGCATCGTCCATCTCCACGCACGCGTAGTTGGCATAGTTGCCGCTCGTGTTCGCCACCACGAACGTGGAGGTGGTCAGCAGCGAGACGCTCGGCGTGAGGTTGTTGACGGCGGGCTCCGGGGTGCCCATGTCCAGGTTCCCCGGGTTCAACTCGGCAAGCGTGTACCGTGTGCCGTACTGCGCGTTGAACTGCATGGCGAGCGATCCGAGGTCGAGCTGCGTCGTCGGCACCGGCAGCATCGCGCTGGTGAAGGCGTTTCCGCCGATGATGTTCCACCCCGGCGCCCAGGCGTTCGCATAGACGGGCCACTCGCTCTCCGGCTCGCTCGCGTTGTAGAGCGTGCCGGTGTTCACCACGTTCACCGTACCGATGTGATCGGCGAGGCGCGCGCCGCCGGCGGTGCCGATCGAGAGGACAAGGCTCGGCGCGGCGTACTTGATCAACAGGCCGATCAATTGTTCGAGGTAGCTCTCGCCCGGCCAGTCGAGGTGCGTGTTGGACTTGAAGAGCAGCACGTTCTTCCCGCCGATGGTCACCAGCCGGTAATATCCCCAGTAGGTCCAGCCGCTCGGCGGATCGCTCGGCATGTCCCA
>CAZJYH010000432.1:0-4729 GCA_964549365.1 uncultured Alphaproteobacteria bacterium | reverse complement strand
ATCAGGCGTTCATAGGAGTCGTGGCTGGCGTACTCGCTCATGTCGAGGCGCAGCAGGCGCGCCGGATCGCCGAAGACGCGCTCGGCGAGGGTCCGCGCGAGCTCGGTCTTGCCAACACCCGTCGGTCCGACGAAGAACAGCGTCGAGAGCGTCACCGGCGCCGACGGCACGGCAACGGCGAAGACCGCCGCGCTCGGCGACGGCTCATCGAGCGGCGACGAGTTCGAGGGCTGGGGGGGCGGCAATCAGGTGCTGGCCGTCGGCGCGAAGGGGGATGACTTCGTGATCTCCGACTCCTACTACTACCGGTACTACGGCAACAACCCGGACGCACCCGTCGTGTATCTGCATACCGACCGTCCGGTGTATCGTCCGGCACAGACCGTCTACTACCGCGGCATCGCACGGACGGTGAACGCGCTCGGCGGGTATGAGAACCTCGACACCGGGATGGTCGCGATCGAGGTGACCGACCCGCGCGGCGGATCGGTGAAGAAGGACACGGTGAAGATGTCGGATTTCGGGACCTTCAACGGCGAGATCCTGCTGGGCGACGAGCCGCCGCTCGGCGACTACTCGATCACCGTGCGCGTGAAGGACGTGCCGAGCACGCACACGTTCAAGGTGGAGGAATACAAGAAGCCGGAGTACGAGGTGACGGTGACGACCGATCACGAGCAGTACACGCGCGGCGACGAGATCAAGGCGACCGTGAAGGCGGCCTACTACTTCGGCTCACCGGTGGCCGAGGGCGACGTTCAGTACTACGTGTACCGTTCGCGGTACTGGCGCCCGTGGTGGAAGGGCTCGCAGTGGGCGTATCTGTACGAGGGGGACGACGAGTACATGAACTACGGCGACATGCAGATGATCCACTCGGGCCAGGGAAAGCTGAACGCCGACGGCACGTTCTCGATCAGCTACACCACCGACGCGAAGGCGGACGAGGACTTCATGTACCGCATCCAGGCGAACGTGGTGGACGCAAGCCGCCGCTCCATTGCGGGGGTGGCGAACACGCGCGTGACGCGCGGCGAACTGTACGTTACCGCCAATACGACCCGCTACGTGTACAAGCCGCACGACGACGTGCAGCTCAACGTGAGCACGATCGCGTTCGACGGCGAGAAGCCGGTTGCGGCACCCTTCACGGTGCGCGTCGAACGCTACTGGTGGGATCGCCGCGGCCGCGGCGATTCGAAGCGCGAGGCGATCTGGACCGGCAACGGCACCACCGACGCGAACGGCAACGGCACGGCGACGTTCAAGGCCGCTTCCGCCGGCTACTACAGCATCTACGTGACGGCGAAGGACGCGCGCGGCACGGAGATCGGCACGAGCACCTCGCTCTACGTTGCCGATGAGGGCTATGCGTACGGGTACGGGAGCGAGAGCAACGTGCAGATCATCCCGGATCGCGAACTGTACCATCCCGGCGACATGCTGAGCGCGCTGGTGATCATGCCGGAGGCGAACATCGACGCGCTCGTCACCGCCGAGGGGAATGCGATCTACAGCCGGCAGGTGGAGCGCCTTACCTCCACGAGCGCGGTGATCCGCATGCCGATCAAGGCGGAGCTTGCGCCGATGTTCTATCTGAATGCCTCGGCAATCGCGGGGAACACGTTCTACAACACGTCGAAGCGGATCGTGGTGGCCCCCGACGGGAAGATGATCCGCCTGGTGGTGACGCCCGAGAAGGATGTCTACAAGCCGGGCGAGAAGGGGAAGGTGACGGTGCGCGCCTTGAACGAGAAGGGGGAGCCGGTGCCGAACGTGGACGTGGCGCTCGCGATGGTGGATGAGGCGATCTACGCCATCAGCCCGGACGCCGTGCCGGACATCCAGAAGTTCTTCTACGGCATGCGGCATAACCGAGTGAGCACAAGCACCTCCCTCAACTTCCAGTTCTACTCCGCATCGCGCCGCGCTACCGAGCAGGACGCGGTCGCGGCGGCGGCTCCGGCCGGCAGGAGCGAGGGGTTCATGCTCCGCAAGGATATGGCGAAGAACGCAAGTGAGAGCGACGACGAATCGGCGCTGGTGCAGCCGACGATCCGCACCGATTTCCGCGACCTGATGTTCTGGACGCCGTCGGTCCGCACCGACGCGCGCGGCTACGCCGTGGTTGACGTGTCCTTCCCGGACAACCTGACGACGTGGCGCATCACCGCCCGCGGCGTGACGAAGGCGACGCAGGTGGGACAGGCCCGCGCGAGTGTGATCGCCCGCAAGGATCTGCTGGTGCGCATGGAGACGCCGCGCTTCATCACGCAGGGGGATGCGCTGGTGATCGCGACGACGGTGCACAACTATCTCTCCTCGGCGAAGCGCACCACGGTGCAGTTCGACGCGACGGGCGTCGACGTCGGCGAGCATTCGCGCACGGTGGAGATCGCCGCCGACGGCGAGGCGCGCATCGACTGGAGGATCAAGGCCCCGAAGGTGGGTGTCGCGAAGCTGACGGTGAAGGCGCTGACGAACGAGGAGTCCGACGCGATGGAGCTCTCGGTGCCGATCCTCCCGCAGGGCGTGCTGAGCGGGGCCGGGGCGATCGCCGACATGGACGGGCGCACCGGCTCGAAGACGCTCTCGCTGGAGCTCCCGGCGAACAGCGACCCGACCACCGCCACGCTGACGCTGGCGCTCTCCCCGTCGGCCGCCAGCTCGATGCTCGGCGCGCTCGACGAGCTGGTGGGCTATCCGTACGGCTGCGTGGAGCAGACGATGAGCCGATTCCTGCCGACGGTGATGGTGGCCGACGCACTGCAGAAGCTCGATCTGCCGTTCGATCCGCAGAAGCGCGAGGAGCTGCCGAAGATGGTGCAGAAAGGCCTCACGCGGCTCTACGCACTGCAGCACGACGACGGCGGCTGGGGCTGGTGGGAACACGACCAGACCAACCCGTTCATGACGGCCTACGTGATCTACGGCCTCACCGTGGCGAAGGGGGCGGGCTACACGATCGATGCCAATCGCTACCAGACGGCGATCGCCTCGCTCAGGACACAGATCGAGGCGCGCAAGGCCGGCGGCGGGCTCGGCGGCCAGGACAAGCGCCTGGAGGCGACCACCGAGGCGTACATGCTCTATGTGGCCGCGTTCGTGGAGCGCGGCCATGCAAGCGCTCTCTTCTCCGAGCGGATCGGTGCGCTGGCGCGCCGCGACGACATCAACAACTACGCCGTCTCGCTGCTGGCGATGGCGTCGCTCTACCGGAACGACCGCGCGACCGCCGAGCGGCTTGCACGCAGGCTGGAGGCGGCGGCCGAGATCACGGCCACCGGCGCCCACTGGAGCGGCAAGAGCTGGCACTACAACTGGCAGGACGACGCGGTGGAGACCTCGGCGAACGCGGTGAAGGCGCTGCTGGAGATCCAGGGGGAGACCGAGACGGTGAAGAAGGCGATCCATTATCTGCTGGCGCAGAAGAGCGGCAACTCCTGGGGGAACACGCGCCGGACGGCGATGGTGGTCTACGCCCTCGCCGACTACATCCGCAACACGCGCGAGCTGGAGCCCAACTACACGCTGACGGTGCGCGTCAACGGCCGCGAGGTCTACTCCGGCCGCGTGACGAAGGCGGACATCTTCGCTCCCGAGAAGCAGATCAAGCTGGACCACACCGCGCTGCATCAGGGCGCCAACACGGTGACGATCGAGAAGTCCGGCGAGGGGAAGCTCTACGCCACCGCGCGGCTGACGTACTTCGCGACAGGCCCGGCGCTGGCCGCGCACGATGCGGGCTTCAAGGTGTCGCGCGAATACTCGGTGCTGCGACGGGAGTGGAGGAAGGGGCGCTACGTCTACACGAAGACGCCGTACAACGGAACGGTGAAGAGCGGCGATGAGCTGTTCGTGAAGGTGAAGATCACGCCGGGCTCGCGCTACGAGTACTTCATGCTGGAGGACCCGCTTCCGGCCGGCTGTGAGGTGGTGCGCAACACCGAGGGGTACACGATCCCCGGCGAGAACGGATATGCGTCGGACGAGGGGGACCGGCCGTACTACCGGTATCGCTACTGGAGCTGGTGGTATGCCGACCGCGACGTGCGCGACGAGAAGGTGGCGTTCTTCGCACCGACGATCGAGGCGCAGACCTACGAGTTCAGCTACATCATGCGCGCGCAGATCCCGGGCGAATACTCCGTGATGCCGTCGGTGGGCATGCTGATTTACTACCCGGAGGTGCGCGGCAACTCGGCGAGCCTTGCGATGAAGATCGCGGGGTGAGCGCCCATCGCCCGACACGTCTCGACATCATGACGAGGGGCCGCCCGGATAACCGTGCGGCCCCTCGTTCGTTTCGCGTCCATGACAACGCGACTTCGGCTGTCGTCGTTCCGACGGACGCGCCGGAACACGCGCGCGGCGCCTACTTGACGATCAACACCGGCACGCCGCTTCGCTCCGCGTCATCCAGCAGTTCCACGAGATAGAGCCCGCTCGGGATGCTCCGCACGCCGATCCGAGCCTCGGCCTCCGCACCGTTCCCGACCAGAACCGCCGGCTCCGATGCCGTCCTGCCGAGCGCGTCGATCAATCGCAGGCGCCCGACCCTCCCCTCCGGCAATCGATATCGAACCACCAGCTCGTCGCGCGCCGGATTGGGAGTCACTGCTTCGACGCGTACCATTCGGCCGAACTGCGTCCCGAGCGCGCAGCCGGAGAGCAGGACCGATCCGTCGCCGGCAACGGACACCGCCGCGACATCCGGCATCCGTGCCGA
>CAZJYH010000431.1:0-4750 GCA_964549365.1 uncultured Alphaproteobacteria bacterium | reverse complement strand
ACCCGGCGGGGATCGGCTCCTCCAGCAGGAAGAAATCGCGAAGCGAATCGACCGTCACCCGAACCGTCACCAGCATCTCGGTGCCGCTGCGCACCGCACCGCGCAGCGGCCGTTTCGTCAGCGTCAGATCCCCGGACCTCGAGGCGCGTTCGAGCGTCGCGTACTCCCGTTGCACGCCGAACCCGGCCGACGCGGGGCGTACGTTCACGACGTCATCGTAGTACTCCCCCCATGCCGCAAGGTGCACGGTCCCGCCGTCGTTCTTCTCAATGCGTACAACGTTGGCGCCGGAGGCCACCTCCGCGCCGCGCAGCACGATCCGTTGTTCCGGCGCGAACAGCTCCTCGCCGCTGAGTTCGATATGCCGCAGAAGGCGACCGTTCACCCGCACGTCCATCGTCACGCCCTCGCCCGCGGCGGCATTCCGGCGCAGGTACTCGGCGAGCGCATACACCACCATCGCGCTCCGGCGCGTGCTTCCCCACGAGCTTCCGCGCTTCTGGGCCTGGAGCCATCTGACGATCTCATTTGCGAGATGTTCGTTGCCGTCGACGCCGAGCAGCACGCGGAGTGCGTACGCCGACGTCTCGAGCGGATCGTTCTGCCACCTGGTCGATCCGCCGTCGGCCTCCCAATGCATGCCGCTTCGGTCCGTGGTCGCCCCGGCGATCAATCGTTGCGCCAGCGAGTCGGCGAGATCCTTTCGTTCGATTCCGCGCGCCGCAAGCGCCAGGAGCGCGAGCGCGTAGTTCGAGGGGCGCGCGAAGCGGGCGATCTCCCCGATCCTCTCCGCGAAGGCCTCCGCGTGTCGCGCGCCGCTCACACGCGACGCCACGTAGAGCATGTACGCCTCCGTGGTCGGATCGCCGGCCGTGTTCGCCGCCGATGAATCGACGCGCCGGGGGAGCGCTCCGATCTGCGCCACCAGCGAGGCCGTGCCTCGGCCGATCGCATCATCGGGAACCGGGTAGCCGGCACCGCGCGCGGTCGCCAGACCGTAGAGCACATAGGCCGTCATGAACGGGTGGGTTGCGTCGTTGAACCACCATCCCCAGCCGCCGTCGGCGTGCTGGAATCCGCACAGGCGGGCGATCCCACCCGCGGCCATCGCCGGAAGCTCCTGCATGTGTTCCGAACGCACCGGCGCCTTCAGGTCCCTCAACGCGTCGGCCACCACGATCGTCGGAAGGAAGCGGCTCATGGTCTGCTCCGCGCAGCCGTATGGATAGCCGATCATGTCGTCGAGCGCGCCGAGCATCGTGGCGGCGATCGACGGCGCCACCGCGATCGTCAGCGTTCGGGTCGTCGGGTCGCTGGTGGCCGGAACCTCGATCGTGACGGAGCCGGAGCGTTCGCGAAGCCCGAGGTCCGTTGCCGTCGCGGTCGTCAGCTTCATGCCGCGCGGCACGATCGGCAGCGTTGCCTGCGCCGCGTCGGACTCCTCGTCGGTCATGGCCCGCACGGTGATCGTTCCGCTGTCGACTCCCGCCGCCGTCACGGACCAATCCACCCGAGCGTCGGCGCCGGGGCCGATCGTGATCGTGCGCTCCTCCAACGGCGCGCGCATTCCCGTCGCGCGCAGCCGCATCGTCACGAGCTTGGTGCGCGGCAGGTAGTTGTGCGCCACGGTCGCGATCACCAGCGAATCCCCGTTCACCACGAAGCGTGGCGTCTCCATGCGCACCAGCAGATCCTTCGTCGTCTCCACGTCGAACGCCGCCTCGCCGATGCGTGTATCGTCGGTGACGCCGCGGGCGGTGATGCGCCACGCCGTGATGTTGTCCGGGAAACGGACGGGGATGCGCACGTGGCCGTGGGCATCGGTGAGCAGCGCGGGCTCCCACGCGACGCGATCGCGGAAGTCGCTCCGCACGGCGGCGTCGGCGAAACGGCGAGCGGGCGCCTCGGAAGCCGTCGCGGGTGTGCCCATCCTGCCGCCGCCGGCCTCGAAGTCTCCGGTGAAGCTGCCGTTGAACGGATCGCCCACGTCCATTCCGTCAACCCTGATCGTCGTCTCGTCCGCGCGCGCTCGCCGGATGGCGAAGCCGTTGACCCCCGCCGTGGTGACGCCGGAGCCGAGCGCGACGGCGCCCTGAATCGTCGTGCGTGAGCCGTCGATCGCGCTCAACATCTCGGCGCCGGTCGCGGCTCTGAGCACTCCCGATCGTACCGTCACATCGGCCCGGCACGCCACAATCCTGATGTTGTCGGCCACGCCGCGCATCACCCCCGGCGTGTAGCTCGTTCGCACAACGGAGGTCGAGGCCGGATAGAAGACCGCCGCAAGCGGGAGCGTGCGGTCCGCCTCGATGCGGTACAGCGCGGCGTCGGAGATGCCGAGGGCGATCTCGGCGTCCTCCACCGGTTCCCCCTTTTCGCCGATCGCGCGCACCGTGATGGTGCCCCCCTCGCCCGGCCGGTAGCGGCGTTTGTCGCCGCTGATCTCGATGCGGAACTTCCTCCGTGTCGGCCCCACGTCGATCGTCGCCGAGTCGGCGTACATCCGGCCGTCGGCCAGCATGAGCGCGTTCAACGAGAAGGTCGGCGTGTGGCGCTTCGGCTGCGCCATCGTGATCTCGGCGAATCGATCGCGCACGCGCACCACGTCGTGATCGTGGAGCGTACGTCCTTCGGCCGTGATCAACGCGTCAGCGTCGGTTCGCGGCGCGATCAGCAGCGCACGCACGCGTTCCCCCTCGACCCATCGCGAGCGCTCGGGGATGAGGCGCATGAGCGACGCGGTGCCGATGGCCCGTTCCAACCCGGGACCCACCACGTACGTCGTGCATGCGCTCGTTCGTTCGGCGCCGCGGGCGTCGCGCACATGCACCAGCACCTCCAGAATCCCGGCGTCGGGAGGACTCCATTCGAGGGTGGCATGTCCGGCCGAGTCCGTGACGCCGGCCGTGCGCCAGAGAACCGGCGTCGCCCGCGTTGCGTGCCGTACGCTCCGTTCGCCTCCGGCGGCCGTGTCCTCGACGATCGGCACCGCGCGTGCGGTGATCGTGAAGGGGGCACGAACGGCGCCCGAATCGTAATCGGCGATGCGAACGTCGATCGTCGCGCGATCGCCGGCCTCGAGGTAGTTGCGATCGCACGCGATGCGCGGCACGAGGTTGCTCTCGGTTGCCAGCACGCTCGCCGATCCGACGATCGCCCTGCGGCTTCTGTCGGTCACCGTCGCGGTGATCAGATACTCGTAGTCCCCCGGAAGGCCGGCGTCGGTGGCGCAGCGTATCGTACAAGTGCCGTCGCTTCCGAGCCGGGCGGTTCCGGTGTCCACGGTACGCGGCAGGTACGACTCGGCGGCTGCGTATGCCGATGCGGAGCCGCTTGCCGTCATCAACCGTCGGCGATCGATCGCGTACTCCACCGTGGCGTCGGCGACCGGCGCGCCGAAGAAGTAGCGCGCGGAGACCGTGGCCCGGATCGTATCCCCCTTCGCCCGGCATCCCGCACCGGCGCGCACGTCCACGCGGAACTCCGGCTTCTTGTACTCGCGCACGCTGAACCACATCCTCCCGTGCCCGAGGTCGCATGCGGCGTAGACGTAGTAATCGCCGAGCGCCGCGTTCGGGCCCAACTGCACCGAACCGTTGAAGGTCCCGTGCGACGAGAGGCGCAGCGTGTCGCGCCGAATCTCCTGTCCCTTCGCATCGCGCACGGTCGTGAAGACGTCGCGCGTGCGCGGCACGTTGTAGCCGTGCGCGGAGGGGGTGCGCAGGATACCGCGATAGTGCGCCGTCTGGTTCGGCCGGTAGACCGGGCGATCGGTCTGCAGATGCAGCACGGCCGCCGTGGTCGCTCCCTGTGCCGCGACGTCGTCGGCGAAGAGGATGTTCCCGTTCCAATGCCCCAGGATCATCTGCACGCGCTGCGCCGGGTCGGCGGAGCCCTCGATCATCAATGTGCCGTCGAAGTCGGTTGTCGTGTGCTCGCGGATTCCGGAGCCTCGCATGCACGTCAGCGGGAAGTTCGGCGCGCGCACGCCGGTTCGCGTGTCGGCCGCGAAAACGAGCGCCCCTTCCGGTGCGTGCTTGACCACCACGTTGTAGCGCGTGATCACCAGCGTACGCTGTACGGTGGCCACCCCGTTGTTCATCGTGATCACGTAGACGCCCGGTGAGCGCATGGGGCAGGGGATCCGCTGCGTGATGATCCCGTTCTCGGCCGGCTCCATCAGCGGCATCTCCCACTCCGCCGCGAGCGTGTAGTCCAGTCCTTCGTCGTTGACAGGGTCCGACTCGTTGATCCATCTGCGGATCGGGGATGCTCCTCTCTGGTAGTATCGACCGTAGCGGTTCGATTGCGCGCCGAAGTTGAAGAACGTGATCGGGTCGACGATGCGATACGCCCGCAGCCGCAGCGATCCGAAGGGCGTGCCGCCGCCGCTGTACGTGACGTCGATCGTGCTGTCGGCCGGATGATGCGTCGTGTAACGCAGGCCGTATCCGCTCCCCAGCGCGAAGCTCAGCATCGTGGTGGTGCCGACCGTGACGTGGGCTCGCTCGACGGCCGATCGGTATCCAACGAACGTGGCCCGCACGTCGTAGTCGCCGGCCCGCACCCCCGCGATCACGAATGAGCCGTTCGCCTTGGCGATGGCTCCCTGCGTGCCGCCTACGATGCGCACCGTGCTGCCGGGGAGCGGCCGGCCGTCTTCGTTGGTGACGACGCCGGAGATAGTGCCCGTGGTCTGCCCGTACATCGCGGACGTTGCGGTCAATAGGACGGCGGCGGTAACGGCGAG
>CAZJYH010000430.1:0-4795 GCA_964549365.1 uncultured Alphaproteobacteria bacterium | reverse complement strand
GCGGTCGTCCTGCTCGCGCTCGAGAACATGGCGTTCCGCATCGTCACGTCGGCCGAACCGTGCGCGAACGTGAGCAACGAATAGGTGATGGTCTCGGTGCCCGGCCTCCGCTCGGAGCGATCAACGATGCGCAGGCTGCGCTCGATCGCAAGCGGAACCTGCCCCCGTGTCGACACCGAATTGCCCGCGGAATCCTCGACGGTGAGCGTAGCGGTCAGCAGGGACTTGGCGAGATCCATCCTGTCCTCGTCGATCTGCCAGTTCAGATTCAGCCGCGAGTTCGACGTGTCGCCGCTGCCGATGCGCCCCACCACGAGCCCGTTGTGCGACAACTCCACCTGCCAGCTTTTGATTCCCGCATCGGACACGAACTGCGGGTCGAGCGAGATCAGCGGCGGCTCGAAGTCGCGCGCGACCTTGTTGATGAGAACGGGGTCGAGCACATCCGGCGTGGATGAGGTGATCTGCACGCGGCGGTTCTCGGCGCGTTGGTCCTCCCCACCCTCGCGAATCACCGGGGCCGGCGCCGCGGCGATCGCGATGCGCGACGAGTCGAGGCCCCAGATCGTGGTCAGATACTCCCGCACCGCGCGCGCGCGCGACTGCACCAGCGAGCCGGGCTCCCCCTTCGAGACCGAGCCGGCAACGGTGATCGAGGCCGCGGGGTTGCGGCGCATCCGATAGCCGATCACGTTCAACGAGTGGTAGTGCATCTCCAACGGATCGAGCCCGAAGAGCGAGTCGAGCGTGAAGGCGCGCGTGCGATCGCGCGGGATGCGCACATATCGTGCCGGCAGCCCCGCCCCTCCGTCGTCGAAGAAGATCGACTCCAGGAGCGACGCGCTCTGACGTCGAAGCACCTCATACACCCGCACGGTCGCCTGCGGCAGACGATGCCCTTCCTCGTCGACGCCGAACAGATCGAGCGATGCGCTGAGCTTCATCGGCCGCGCCGGGACATCCCTCGCCGTCGAAGGCGGAGTCGGGCTCGACTGTCCCGCAGACTGCGCCGGCGCCTGCGTGCCGGATTGCGTCGAGGCGCGCACGCTGTCGGACCGCTCCGGCAACCGCGCGAGCGGCGGCTCGGGCTCCGTGGGCGCGTTGTTGAACATCACGCTCACCCCGATTCCGGCCGCGTACGACTGCCACGACAATCTCCCGACAGCCGAGGTGAGCTCCGCACGCAGGGTCAGCTCGGGCACGAACGTCAAACGCCCTGTTGTCGGGATGCTGTAGCCGATGCCACCGACGATGCCCGCGGCGAATTCCGACGGCACAAGGCGCTCGCCACCGGCCATCGCACGCTCATCGACGCCGCCGTCGAAGCGGAAGATGGGTTCGTCGATGAGCGCCTCCGTCTGCGAAAGCGATGCGTTGAACCGACGCCCAAGCCACGGCCCAAGGCGCGCGCTCCACCGCTCACCGAGTTGATACTCCCCCATCACATCCAACCGGAACATCAACCAGGAAGCATTGAGCCGGTGTTCGTATTCCACGGTGAGGAACTTGTCGTTGTCCAGGCGGGCGTTCGGTTCGCGCACGTAGATCGGGCGGTCCGGCTGATGCGAGAGAAAGCCGGAAGCGGTGGCCAGGCCCGCGCGTGCCTCCAGGCCGAACAACGGAGCGAACAGGCCCGGCAGCGCGAGCGCCACGCCGCCGTTCAACGTCGGGAAGGCGCCGCCGGAGAAGAGCCCGCACTCGGTGTAGCCCGCGAAGACGGGAATGCTCGCGACGCCCAGCGCATGTTCATACCCGACGAACCCGCCAACGCCGAGCGTTCCCCGCGGCCGCGGTTCCTGCGACCGAGCGATCGCCGGGATCGCCGCGAAGACGAGCATCAGTGCAACGCCGCGCCTGGTTGCGCAGGCCCCCAACACGAGACGCAGATGTCGGCGGAGGATCATGCTTCGGTTCATCGCGTTATGATGAAAGAGGCCGTGGCGCGGTCCTGCCCCACGGTGATCTCCACTATATAGAACCCGGGCGGAAGACCGCTCAGATCGAGCTGCGTCCCCTGTTCGATTCCGCTCCCCGGCGCCAACGAACCAAGGCGCACACGCTGCCCCGACGCGTCAACCAGGGTGATCCGCGCATCGGCACCCTCCGGCAGCAGATACCGGATCATGGCCGTGCGCAGGTTGGGATCGATCGCGAGGGCGCGGATCGCCCCCTTGCGCACAAGATTGAAATCACGCCCGATCTCACATCCGCTCAGGGCGATCAATCCGGCGCTGTCGACGCGCACGTTCCCCGCGCCGCGCACGGACAACCGCTGCAGCCTCACGTCGTTCATCGGTCGCCCGGTCGTCAGCCCCACGAAGTGCAGGTCGATCAGCCGTCCATCATGCGCCAAGCCCGTCCCGGACGTCCGCACGAGCGTGACGCTGGTGTCGGAGACATACCGCCCGATAACGTGCTCGCCGCCGGCCAGTGTCGCCGACGTGAAGACGAGCGACGTTGGATCGAAGCTGATGCTCATGCTGTCCCAGACGACGGCCGGCGTTCCGGCGGAAATGCGGAGCGACAGGTGCGCCGACTCTCCGGCGCGCGCGGTAAGATTGGTATCGAGCCAAATGCGCGTGCTCCCCTCTCCCAACCCTAGGCCGAACAGCGAAACGGGAATGGACTGCGTGCTGCCGAACACGCTGAATTTGCCGACCCATGTGGCCACGCTGGTGTCGCGCCCCTGCGGACAATACCGTATAACCACCACCATCGACGCGCGATCCGACAGAGTCTGACCGGCGCCCGGGCGCACGATATCGAAGGCGCTGTCGGACGCGCGAGCCCCACTCGGCAGGATGTCGTGCCAATCGAACGATATCGAACTCCCCGTGTAGTTCGACACCACGAAGGAATCCAGCTTGCACGTGTCCGCCGTTCCGAAATCAAGCTGCAGCCTGCTGATGACGATCGAACCCTGCATGGAGCCGATCAACTTCACCTCCACGTTCTTCGCGGGATACGAATCGTACGATATGTTCAGCGTCGTCGTGCGCCGGCGCGGGAGCGAATCCCGATACTGCAACCAGATCACCATCGAACTATCCGGCGGGAGGATTCCCGTGCTCGACGAGACGGAGCCGATCGTGAACCCGGCCGTCGAGTCGGCAAGTTCCAGGTAGTTCAGTCGTACGGTTCGGCCGCAGACGTTCTGCACCACCACCGGGACGGAAGCGGAGTCAGGACGATCGAGCTTGATCTCCACCGAATCGGGCACCAGCAGATCGCTGCGCACGCCGCGCCCGTGCAGGTCGATGCCACCGAGCGGCTTCGAAACGGCCGAGTCGGCGCCCGCGTCGAAAAACTCGAAGCGGTCGACGTACTCGCTCACGAACGGCGGAACGAAGGTCATGGTGATGTCGAGGTGGCCGTGCGGCTGCACCAGAAAATCACGCACGCCGTTGGCCACGTCGAAGATGGAGTTCCCCTGCTTGAATCGGCCGGTCAGATAAAGTGGTTTGTCGCCGTGATTCTCCAGGCGCGCCGTGCGCGTGCGCGGGCTCCGGACCTGTACGTCGCCGAAATCCAGGTTGTCCGGATCGACATCGAGTTCGCTCATCTCCGGGGCCGGCGTGCCGTTTCCGACGAGCTCCCACTCGCCGACGCCAGTGGTGGCCGGCTCGTACACGCGCAACGTGGCGACGAACCGACCGACGAACGGCGGCTGGAAGATTCGGACGAACGGGATCGAATCGTATGGGCCGATGATGATCGATGTCAGAGACGGCACCACCTCGAACGCACCGCTCTGATCGTTCGCAACCGACAATTGCAGACGCAAGGTCCTGCCGGTCGGATTGTACAACGTGTCGACGACGAGAAGCTGGGAGCCGACCGCGACGTCGCCGAAGTCCAGTCGAGGCGGCCCGTTGAGGCTGCTGTTCCCGACTGTGTCCGGAATCGCGCTCACGGCGCGCGGCATCATGTACGTCTCGGCCCCCGGGGCTCCCGGCAGGCCCGGCGCCGGCGTGACGGGCAGGACGCGCCCTGTTCCGGCAGGCGTGCCGAACCACGTCAGAAGCGTTGCAAGGAAAGTGACAAGATGCATGGATTTCGTTCCGGGAGCCGTTTGCCCCCCCGCGGGCGGCCGGCGTTTCGCGATCGATTCACTCAAGGATACGTTGTTTGTCGCGTACCCCCACCACCATTATTCATCAGTATAAAAACGACACGCTCGATGGACAAGACATCACAATGGTAAAAAAGTGCGGGGGGTGTGATGTCCGCAACGATCCAGGTGTTATACTGGCAAATGACCCAGTAAGAGGCACGTATGAGCCAGCGACATTCGGTGATAGAGACAGTGGCCAGTCGGCGAGGTGCCGGCGCGAAGCGGACCACCGGGAACCCGGAAGCGGCAAACAGCGATCTACAGTTGTTCAAGCGCTTCCTGGCGGGGGACGATGCCGCGTTCATGGAATTGTTCGACCGCCACACGCACCGGCTGTATATGTATTGCCTGAAGTTTGTCCCGGACAAGAAGCAGGCGGAAGACCTGGTACAGGATCTGTGGGAGCGGCTGATCAAGCTGCGCAAGGATCGCAGGGAGTCGGCGGAGGAGTTGGAGAATCCCGTCGGGTTTCTCGTACGCATGGCACGCAACCTGTGCCTGAATCACCTGCGCGGCCAGCGGAACATCTCATCGCTCGACGACATGGGCGAATGGGAACACCCACAGGCGCAATCGCGGGAGATGTCGCATGAGGAGGAGCTCGTGGTTGCCGCGCTGGACCACCTGCCTGCATCGCAGCGCGAGGTGCTGATCCTGAACGCCTACTCCGGCTATCGGTTC
>CAZJYH010000429.1:0-4798 GCA_964549365.1 uncultured Alphaproteobacteria bacterium | reverse complement strand
CTCCGCCCTCTCGGCCGAGTAGGTCCCCTCCTCCATCAGTTCCTCGATCTCGCGAAGCTTCGGAAGGTCGCTGATCCCCTTCAATCCGAAGCTGCGAAGGAAGTCCTCGGTGGTGCCGTACAACAGCGGCCGGCCGACCCCCTCGGAGCGCCCGGTGATCACCACCAGGTTCTTCTCCATCAGGTTGACGAGCACCTGGTCGCAGTTCACGCCACGGATCGCCTCCACCTCCGGCTTCGAAACCGGCTGGCGATACGCGATGATCGCGAGCGTCTCGAGCGCGGCGGGCGACAGGCGCCGGCGCAGCTTCTCCTTCGCCATCAACGCGACGAACTCGCCGTAGTCGCGTGTGGTGGCGAACTGATAGCCGCCCGCCACTTCGACGATCCGGAACGCCCGGCCGGTGATCTCGTACTCCTCGTTCAGCTCCGCCACCAGGGTGCGCACGGTCAGCACGTCGAGCCCGGTCGACGCGGCGCGCTTCGACGCCTTCCGCGCTTCGACACGCTCCACCGCTTCGGCCAACTCCCGCGGGCTGCCGGCGAGATCCTCGCTCGGCACATCCTCTGATTCGGTTCGCTCTTCGGCGTCCGAGGCATCGGCGTCGGAGGCATCGGTGTCCGAATCATCGGCGGCGCCGTCGGCAACCGCCGCTTCGTCTCCCCCCTCGGCGCCCCGATCAACGCTCGCCGCATGGGCGATCGAGGCATCGAGCCGCGCGGCATCCGCAATCTCTTCGGCCGCGTCCTTCTCGCCGACAGCTTCATCCGCAGCAACGGCTTCCTCGGCGGGAGCGTCCGCATCGGCGCCCGGCATCCCGGCATCCTGCACCTCGGCATCCTGCGCGGCAGGCTCGACCCCGTCGTCGCTCTCGGTCTCGCGATCTCCCGCAAGCAGGCGTATCAAGGCGCGGCCGGAGAGCGGCTCCTCGCTTGCAAAGATCATCGCCTCGATGACGGGCTTGAGAAAAAGCGGATCAAGCGAGACTCGGAACTGCTTGGACATCTCTCTCCGAATGCTGAGTAGACTGTTGAAGATGAACGGCCCCGCCGACCGCGCCGGCCTGATGATGTGAGCGGAACGAACGGGAAGGGACACGAAACGGGTGAGGGACGGGTCGTCAGAGCTTGTAGAGCAGCACGTCCTCGAAGCTGTCGTCCTGCTGAAAGGCCACGAACTTGTTCTTGATCAGTTCCAGCAGCGAGAGGAACGTTACGATGATGCCGATGCGCTCCATCCGGTCCACCAGCTCGAAGAACGTCACCTGCGAGCGATGCGAGAAAACCGAGAGCACGTATTCGGTCTGCTCCTCGACGGTGTAGCTGATCTGTTCGACGAGGTGCACCGTCCGTTTCGGCGCGCGATCGAGCGCACGTTTGAACGCGGTGAGCAGATCGAACAACGTCACGTTCTTGAGCACTTCCTCCGGCGTCTCCTCCGGGATGATCCGCTCGTCGGCCTTGAAGTACTGACGATAGAAGACGTAGCGCTGTTCCTCTTCGCGATCACGCAGTTCCTCGGCCACTTCCTTGTACTGCTTGTACTCCAGCAGCCTGCGGACCAGCTCCATGCGCGGATCCTCCTCCTCTTCCTCGTCGGGGCCGCGCTCCGGCTTCGGCAGCAGCATCTTCGCCTTGATCTGCATGAGCGTCGCGGCCATGACGATGAACTCGCCGGCCTGCTCGAGATCGAGCGCCTGCAGCGCCTGGGTGTAGAGAAGAAACTCCTCGGTGATCCTGGCGATCGGAATGTCGTAGATGTCGAGTTCGTCCCGCTTGATGAAGAAGAGCAGCAGGTCAAGCGGCCCCTCAAAGTTCGAAAGCGAGACGACGTAGGGATTCAGGCTCATTGCCGGGCAAGATACAAAAATGCCGAAGCCTCAGCCGACGGCTCAACGTAACGGTGCGCTTCGAGCAAGTCGGCCGGCATATGAACACCATCGAGCGGCCCCGCGCGCGGCATCGAGAAGCGGGCCGATCACCCGCGCGACGCTCAGGCACGCTTCTCACGGAAGGGACCAACGCGAGCGCCCGCCGTGCCGACGAGGCAGGGCGGGCGTTGTGCATCTTCTCGCGAAGCCGGGCGATCTGCGCCCGCGGGTCCGCGGCCGTTACGGCAGGGTGCGCACGTAGGCGGCCATCGCGGTGATCTCCGCGTTGCTGATCTCGCTGGTCGACCACTTCGGCATGTATTTCGTCCGGCTGGCATAGTTGCTCCCCCCCTCACCGCTCCGAACCTTCTCCGCGAAATCCCCCGTCTCCCCGCGTATCCCCTTGCGTACGATGCCGCCACGCGCGTCGGTGCCGTGGCAGTTCGCGCAGAAGCGGTTGTAGAGCGCCTTGCCGTCGGTCGGATGAACGGCGCTGCGCAGCCAGGTGAGCATCTCGGTGAGCTGCTTGTCCGTGAGGTTCGCGGCCGCGTACGGCTTCATCGGATCGGCGTACGGAGTCCCCGGCCGGCCGTTGCGGATCACGTACGTGGCGTAGCCGACCACGGGATTTCGAATTTCGTATCCCCGCGCCGTCCCCTCACCGTTCACGCCGTGGCATTGCGAGCACTCACGCGCGTAGTACTCCCGGCCGGTCAGCTTGCTCAGATCCGGCTTCAGCGTCAGAAGGAACTCCTGGATCTTGGCGATCAAACTGTCCGGGATGTTCACCGGCTTCATGTCGCGCTGCCCGTTGCGCACGATGTCGTGAATCGGCGTCGTCCCCTGGATGCTCCCCGTGTACGTCCTGGTGCCGGTGGCCGAGTCGCCGTGACAGGTGGCGCAATAGGTCATGTACAGCTCCCGCCCGTTCAGATTCTTCAGGTTCCGCAGCGAGCTGATGTACTCCTGAATCCTAGCGATCAGGCTGTCCGGGATGCCCACCGGCTTCATCTCGCCGCGTCCGCCGCGCACGATCGGTGCAATCGGCTCGTACCCCTGGATGCTCCCCGGATGCGTCTTGGTGCCGAGCGCCGAATCGCCGTGGCAACTGCCACAATACGCCACGTACAATTCCACGCCCGTCTTCGACCCCGGGTCCTTGATGAACGAACGGAGATACAGTTCGATCGAAGCGATGGAGCTGTCGGAGAGCGTCGGGAACGCGGGCATCGCCTTCTGTCCCTTGCGAACGATGTCGTGAATATCCGTGCGTCCGCGCAGCGAAGGTTCGTAGATCCTAGTCCCCTGCGCGCTGTCGCCGTGGCATCGCGCGCAATACTGTACCCAGAGCGAGGCGCCGCGCAGCTCGCTCGCAGGCACGGTATCGACCGGCGGAACAGGATGATTGCCGGTCGTGTCGCCCGGTTGGGCAGTGATGGGGTCGGGGCCCGGGTTTGGATCGAGAACTTCGCAGCCCGCCACCGCAAGAATCAGAGCAGCCGCGATGAACAGATAATGGAGAGGGGAACCGAATCGGGACATGGCATGCGGAATTGAACGTTGATGGACGAGGCACGACCGACCATGCCCGCCTCATTCCACAATGACTCGGCTGGGGGGGACCGGGTAACGGTTGACGATATATCGATGACACCATCGCATCGAGCGAAGTTACACCGCCCTTCCGAAATGACGGAAGAAATGACAAACAACTACACGCCCCGCGCGGCGGGTTGGCTAAATTGCGCCCCATTGTCCATCAATCCTCTGGAGCGAAATCGTGGCTGAGTCCTTCAAGAACTATGTCAACGGCATCTGGGTCGATTCCACCGGCGGGGCGACCTTCGAGAATCACAATCCCGCCGATCATGATGACGTGATCGGCACGTTCCCGGAGAGCACCGCCGCGGACGTGGAAGCCGCCGCCGCCGCCGCCGCGGAGGCGTTCAAGGCCTGGCGCCTGACGCCGGCGCCGAAGCGGGGGGACATCCTGCGCATCGCCGGCGATATCCTCAACCGACGCAAGGAGGAGCTGGCGCGCGCCATGACGCGCGAGATGGGGAAGCCGGTGTTCGAGACCAAGGGCGACGTGCAGGAGGCGATCGACACGGCGTATTACTCGGCCACCGAGACCCGGCGCCTGTTCGGCTACAACACGCCGAGCGAGATGCACAACAATGTGAACATGTCGTTTCGCATGCCGATCGGCGTGTGCGGCATCATCACCGCGTGGAACTTCCCGATGGCGGTGCCGAGCTGGAAGATCTTCCCCGCGCTCGCCTGCGGCAACACCATCGTCTACAAGCCTTCGGAGGATGCGCCGCACAGCGGGAATCTGCTGGCCGAGGCGCTGGCCGAGGCCGGTCTGCCGCCGGGCGTATTCAACGTGGTGCACGGCCGCGCCGCGTGCGGTTCAGCCATCGTGGAGCATCCGGAGATCCGCGTGATCGGGTTCACCGGCTCCACCGCCGTCGGCGCTGAGATCGCCTCACGCGCCGGTGCGATGAACAAGAAGGTGTCGCTGGAGATGGGGGGGAAGAATGCCCAGATCGTGATGCCGGACGCCGATCTCGATCTGGCGCTCGAAGGCGTGGTCTGGGGTGCGTTCGGCACCACCGGGCAGCGATGCACCGCCACCAGTCGATTGATTCTGCACGAGGCCATCCACGATGAATTCGTCAACCGACTGATCACGCGTGCCGGCAAGCTCCGGATCGGCCCGGGCCTCGCCGACGATACGGAGATGGGTCCGGTGATCAACGAGAAGCAGTTGAAGCGCGTCGAGGAGTATGTGCGCATCGGCCGGAAGGAAGACGGTGCCACCTGCGTGCTGGGGGGCGACCGCGCGACCGAACGCCACGACACCGCGCGCGGCTGGTTCTTCCATCCGACCATCTTCATCGACGTCGATCGCTCGATGCGGATCGC
>CAZJYH010000428.1:0-4803 GCA_964549365.1 uncultured Alphaproteobacteria bacterium | reverse complement strand
ACAGGGGCCGTGCCGCCGGTGTGCGAAGCGCGCGATTCTAGGAGCGCGACGGCTCGAACCATCAGGCGTGATCGTTGGAGTGCCGGGAACGCCGAGGCATGGTGCCGTCGGCCCGGCGAACAAAGCGTGCCAACATACTCAAAAACTCCGTGGCCGGGCAACGGCATGCCGGAATTTCGCGGACGCCCTTGCGGGCTCCGATTGAGGGATCTAACTTTCCGAGATGCAACGCCGCATCCTGCACGACCTGCTCGTCTCGAAAGGATGCGCGCCACGGGCATGCCACACTCAAGGCCGCCCGTCATGCGTACGCAAACAATCTTAACAGGGCACGTTACTCACATCCGTTCATCTACATTCGGAGATTTGCGATGGGCATTACTTCTTCACGGTACACCCCGCGTTCGGCATCGAAGCGGGCAGGGTTACTGCTGCGCACATGCGCGGCGGTGGCGCTGGTGGCCGGGAGCACTCTGGCGACGGGACAGTTGAACGCGCAGACGACGGTTGCGCCGTCGGCCGCCTCCGGCGTCCGTACCGGTACAACGCTCGCGCCCGTTCCGGGGCCGGTGCGACCGATCCACCAGATGGATGCCGCCGGCGCGGCGCCTGTACAATACATGATCATCGACTCGTTGTTCAACGCGTTCTCGTACTACACGAGCGAGGCGGAACCATATCAGTATGACGCGGCCAGCAATACGCTGGTGACGATCAAGCGCGGATACACGGGCTCGTCGGACGATATCTTCGTGCGCCGCTCGACCGACCTCGGCATGACGTGGGAGGCCGCCAAGGGCCCGCTGCACGACAACAGTCAGGGGAAGGGCCGCTACCCGAGCATCTCGATCCTCAACAAGGCCAAGTCGAGCGACCGCAGCACGCTCCTCTATCACTTCACCTTCCCGGTGACGATCAACGACGAGTTCGGCACCACGTTCCAGAGCTTCCTCGACGGCAACCTGCAGCTGCTCGGGCCGGCGGTGGACCAGGCCGGCGTCAATGCCGAGTCGGGCCTCGTCACCTGGGGCACCGATGCGCATACGGTGTTCACGGCCGACGGCAACGTTGCGGTGACGGCCGGAAATCTCTCCGGCAACAACCTGGGCGTTCGCCGCTTCAACCCGACGACCGGCGATCTGGCCGGCATCCTTCCGCCGCAGCTCGAGAGCGCGAACTTCTCCGACCCGGGCTCCCCGACCGCGCGCACCTCGCTGGTGATCGGTCTCGCGCGCAACGGCGACGACGCCACGATGTACATGGGCATCCTCTCCCGCTTCCCGCAGAACGAGACGGACCGCCGCCTGCAGCCGTATCCGGCGATCACCAGCTCGACCGACGGCGGCCTCACATGGAGCGCGCTCGACATCCTGCCGATCAACACGATCCGCGATTACGCTCAGCAGAACGGCGCCAACCCGGACAGCACGATCTTCGTCTACAACCAGTCGCAGGACTTCGTGGTCACCGGCCCGAACGAGATGAGCTTCATCATTCCGATGATCGAGGCGAACGCGGACGTCGACGCCCCAATGGCGCAGATTGTGGAGGTGCAGCGTTCCGGCTCCACGTGGAGCATCCACAAGATCGCCGACTACAGCGGCCGCTTCTTCACGTTCGACCTGGTCGGTGACGCCACGACCCGCGAGAATCAGATGGCGAACGAGGCCCATGTCTCGCGCACGGCCGACGGCAACTTCCTGCTCGCCAAGTGGGTGGACATTGTTTCGTACATCTTCCAGGAGGACGTAAACGACGACGGCTCCTCGCCCGACACGGTGAACACGACGGACGTGTTCGTGTCGGTGAAGAAGAAGGGGACCAACACGTGGTCGACGACCAAGAACATCACCGAGACGCCGCTGCTCGACCGCATCACGTGGATCGCTCCGGTGATCCCGAACGATCTGAAGAACATCCCGATGCTGACGGTGCAGTCGAAGATGATCGATCCGCCGTTGACGCTGGTGGACAGCATCTTCACGCGCCAGGTGAACATCGAGGGCGATCAGTACGTCACCATCGTCCACTTCGACGCTGATGCTCTCGCGGGCGTACAGAACGAGACGGCCACGGCAACGAGCGGCATGACGCTCGAGTCCAGCTATCCGAATCCGATCGCTGGAAACGGCGTGATCCGTTTCTCGGTTCCGAACGCCGGCGTTGCATCGCTTGAGCTCTGGAGCGTTCGCGGCGAGCGTGTGCTCGCGTTGGTGAACGGCCGCATCGAAGCGGGAGCGCACACCGCGACGGTTGACGCCTCGCATCTGGCACCGGGCGTGTACTACTACACGCTCAAGATGAACGGCGAGTCGTTGACGCGCGCGCTCACGGTGGTTCGCTGAGTCGAGCGCCGCATCATTGTCAGGTTTCGAGAAAGGGAGAGCAGCCGCTCTCCCTTTTATTTTTGATGGCTGTCGCTTTGGATGCAATTCGCGCCGCCGATCGGTAACAATGCCCGGTTGGATGTGTATATCGGAGTCCATTGGGGAGCCGTTCCCGCGATACGTCAGTAGTGCCTGTTCGGTCGCCGACATGTGCGCGGCTTCCCCATCGGTTCGTGAAGCTACCAGCGCCCGGTACACACTCCGATGAATCATGTGGTGGCGTGCGTCAACTCCGGCGCGCACCGCCGCGACAGTTCATTCTAATCACCTGGAGACTCACCATGAGAAAATCTGGACTTCTTGCTCTCGCCTCGGCGATCGGCCTGTTCGGCGGTCCGTTGGCGGCGCAGCAATCGATCCAGCGCGAGGCACGGCCCGCGATCGTCGCGCCGCGCGTACCCAACGAAGGGGCGCTGAGTGCCGTCGCGGGAAAGGCCGACGGTGCAGCGCCGGCCGCGCAGCAGATGCCCGCGGCACTGCAGTTGGCAAACAATGCGATGTACACGGGCCTGCACGGCTTTTACGACTATCAATCCAACGGCGCCCTGCATGGCCGTATCGTGGTGGACAACAACGATCCGCGGAAGATCTACGTTGTGTACATGCTCTCGACGACCGGCGACGACAGCGTGACGATTCAAACCACGCGGCGCGTCGGTTACGCATACTCCACCGACGGCGGCGGCACCTGGCAATCGACGAACGAGATCCAGCCGGGCTTCCGCCTTGGCTATCCGTACCTCGCCGTCACCGACGCCGGCGTTCCGTACATCGTATGCCACGGTGATCCCGACGGCCAGGGCGTGCGCTCGCTGGTGTACACCGGAGCGGCCGGCTCGACGACGTTCACCCGAACGGGGACGTTCGAGCGCGTCTCCTTCACCGGACGCACGGGGGACCAGGGCGCGGGAGTGATCTGGCCGGCGATCGCGATCGCTCCGGACGACGCCACCAAGCAGGTGGTGATAGCAACGCTGAGCAACCCGACCGGCGAAGATCCGGAGCCGATCCACTTCGGACGCAGCGCGCTCGGGACCAGCACCGCATGGGAGCTGACCTCACAGGAGGATAACTCGCTGACGAGCGGCGGGCGGCACCTTATCACGCGATCGAAGAACGGAAAGCTCGGCATCGTGTTCTACCATTTCGACACCCAGGGAGGCACCGGCGTGTACCTGACCGAGAGCACCAACGGCGGCCAGGCGTGGAGCCTCCCGGTGAAGGTGTTGAACAACAACGTGTTGAGCGACGGCGACACCGTGTCGCTGGATGCGAACATCGACATGGCATACAACGGTGAGGAACCGAACGTTGTCGCGACCGGGTACTCCCGCAACGACAGCACGTTCGCCTTCAAGCGCAACGCGGTGTTTCACTGGAGCCCGCAGTCGGGAGCCAAGCGCATCATCATGGCCGACTCGATCCGGGGCATCGGCGTCAACACCGTGTTCGCGCGTCAGGGAACGCGCGCGCTGATCAAGACGCAGCCGTTGATGGGGAACCTCGCCTACCCGACGCTCTCGGTGGGTGACGACGGCCGGCACATGGTGGTGGTATTCTCGGCGACCGCGCAGTTCGGAGCCACCGACGAGAACGCGGCGGTGTCGGTGGTGAGCGAGGATCAGTTCTCCTACTACCGCCTGTGGGCCGTGGGCTCGCCGGACGGCGGCCGCACATGGTCCGATGCGAACGCGCGCGTGTTGCAGAACTTCGCGAGCGAAAGCGGCGACAGCGCAACGATCGAGTATCCGGTCGCCAACCCCACCGGCAAGGTCGCCGACAACACCTTCGAGCACTCGATGGTGTTCCAGGCGAAGCGCTTCCCGGGGATGTATTCGACCGTCGACAACGACGTGGATCCCGATCTGGCCGGTGATCAGCCGGCCGACCGTGGTCAGATCAACGAGGCGTTCCTGTACTTCCAGCGGACGACGCTCGACCCGACGTTCTTCGGACAGCCGGCCGCGGTGCCGTCGGATCGCAACGACGCGGCGGGCGCGACCGCCCTCCGCACCTTCCCGAATCCGGCCAACACGCTCTGCACCGTTCGGTACACTCTGCCGACGATGGGCCTGGCGACTCTGCACGTCTACAACATGTTGGGCCAGGAAGTGCTGAGCCGCACCGATCTGCCGAGCTACCCGGGCGAGTACGCGGTTCCGGTGGATGTTTCCGGACTGAGCGGCGGCGGCTACCGTGTGGTGGTGGCACAGAACGGGCACAACGTTTCGGCCCCCTTCACCGTGGTTCGCTGATTCGTGGTCCGAGCGACAACCGATGATGTCCATGCGAAGGGGGAGCCGTGCTCCCCCTTCGTCGTATCGTGTGGTGTCGTGAACGTACGCCGACCGGCCCTCCTCCGGTCGTGCCTCAATTTGAGGGATGGGACCCGGCAGGCACGGGACGGCCGGGACAT
>CAZJYH010000427.1:0-4803 GCA_964549365.1 uncultured Alphaproteobacteria bacterium | reverse complement strand
GTGAAGCCGCGCCTGTCGGGCACGATCTACGTCGGCACCGGCGAGCGCTTCAAGACGATCCAGGAGGCCAACGACTCGTTGTACCGCTACGGTATGTCGGGGAACGTGGACTTCAAGCTCGTCGACGATCAGTACATCGTCCGCCCGACCAACAATGACCCGCTGCTGCCGGCGCTCGAGTGCCGCGGTGACGTCATGGGGGCCGGACCGAGTGCGGTCGTTACTTGGATGGCCGTTGCCGGCAAGACGAACGTGGACATCATCCTGAAGTCCCCGTCGGGCATCGGCATCATCTGGGGTCAGCGCGACACCTCGAACCCGACCGGGTATCAGGTGTGGGACGGCGGTCCGAACCGTCTGCTGCACTTCCTCATGGACACGGCCGGCGCCAACGCTCCGACCAAGTCGATTCCGTTCTTCCTCTCGCAGGGCACCTCCAACATCACGTTGAAGAACCTGCGCATCGAGCCGCGCACGGTCGGCCTCGGCATGAAGGGGCAGATGGTGATCCCGACGGTGACCTACAACCGCACGTTCAACTCCTTCACCTACGACAAGGACGAGAACGCGTTGGTGGCGATCAGCTCGGGCATCTTCCTGCGCAACACGTCGCCGTCGGACGCGAACGGGAACAACCCCGGTCCGCGCCGTCGCGACACGCTGCGCAACCAGAACAACGTGGTGGACAACTGCGTGATCAAGAACTTCGCCTACGGCATCACGTCGGTGGGCGCGGGTCCGTTGTATCGCGTGGGTGACGATGCGTACGTGGAGTACAACAATCAGAACAACACGTACACGAACAACACGATCGACAGCGTTTCGCGCGCGGGGATCGCGTTGATGTTCGAGAAGGGCTCGCTGGTCTCGACGAACAAGATCACGCGGGTGCAGAACCCGTCGGGCGCGATCCAGCACGCGGCGGGCATCTGGCTGACCTCCGGCGGCCGTACGGGAGTCGACACATTGAAGAACCTCGGGTACTCGGACAACATCCGGATCGAGCGGAACAAGGTGTCGGCGATCAGCGCGGCGCAGGGGTACGGCGCGGGCATCTGGGTGGAGACACGTGAGAACGTGTTCACCTCGACGTCGGCGCGTGTGTACCGTTTCCCGGCGAACAACACGTCGGGGATCACGATCCGGAACAACATGGCGTGGAACTACCAGGGTCTGACGACGGTGACCGGCCGTACGGCGGGCATCGGGATGACGCTGGCGGGCGACACGCGGATCGACTACACGCCCGGTGGGAACAAGGTGGAGAACAACACGTTGTTCAACCAGATCGCGTCGACGGCGCAGGAGTATGGCATCGTCATGCAGCGGTATCAGGGATCGGTCCGGAACAACATCATATCGATCCTGACGCCTGGTTCGTCGCCGATCGGTGTTGCGCTGGTTGGCCCGACGCTGAAGTCGACGGTATCGTGCGACTACAACCTGTTCTGGGTGCCGAACGGCTGGACGGGCGCGATGGTGAACCTGGCGGGGAACGGATTCAACATTCCGTCGCCGCCGATGGGGAAGACGCTGAACCAGTGGCGCGCGTTGAGCCGTATGGACTCGAACTCGATCGAGGGGAACGTGACGGCGGAGTACATCTCGACGACGCCGGGTGCGGAGGATCTGCACATGCGTCCGAACCTGATCGGGGCGCTTGCGAACAACCGCGGCGTGAACATCGCGGGTCTGACGAACGACATCGACAACGATCCACGTGGCGCGGCACAGCAGTTGCAGCGGTATGACATCGGCGCCGACGAGTTCGCGAGCATCGTCCGGAACAACGACGTGATGTCGGAAGACATCATCGCACCGTTCGGCTACCGTGCGCCCACGGGTCAGTTCTCCGATGCGGAGTACATGATGGTGGACCAGTCGGTGAGCTTCTGGGGCCGTTTCCGGAACATGGGTGGTCTGCCGCAGCCGGCGAACACCGTGACGGCGACGCTCGAACATTGGACCGGCAGCGGATGGACGGCGGATCTCGCCTTCTCGCCCGTCACGGCATCGTTCGATGTGGCGCAGGCAACGTCCGTGAACTTCGGGACGTTCCAGCCTCGGACGCTGAGCCAGTACGGGATCAACGATTCGTACTACGGGATGAGCCCGAACGTGACGCCGATCTACCGTCTGCGTATCACGAGCGGTGTCGACGACTTCGCGGGCAACAACGTGTACGAGAAGCTGGTGCGGTTCTACGTGCGTCGTTCGACGCGGTACGTCCTGGTTTCGGTGGAGACGCGTCAGGCGGCGATGCCGGCGACGGCGATCGACAAGTCGAACAAGCTGAACACCGACACGCTGTTGGCGGCGCTTGATTCGATCCGTTGGAGCCGAGCCGACGGGATCGGGACCGAGGAGTACGATCTGTTCGACCGCGACAAGTGGCCGAAGGAGAACCTGAACTTCGTGCCGTGGAACCTGGTGATCTGGGAGCAGGGCGCCGAGCCGCAGGGTCTGGAGCCGGAGGAGCGCGTTGCGTTGAAGCGTCAGCTCGACAGCCGTGACATCTACAACCGTGCGAACCTGATCATCGCCGGTCAGGACATCGCGAGGATCCATGATGTCGCACTGACGGTGTCGAATGGTGCGATCGCGGACAAGGAGTTCGTCAACACGTACCTGCGTGGATCGTACGTGGGCGCGACGCTTCCGGCGAACTACAACAACCGGAACATGAAGGGTGTCGCGATCAACGCGGGGAAGTACGAGAACATCCGCGCGACGGGTGTCGCGGGCGACAACGATCCGTTCCCGGCGTTGGTGAAGCCGACGGCCGGTGAGGGTATCTCACGCTCGACGCACTACTACAACGAGCAGACGTTCGGAGCGTATGTCGACTCGTCGGCAGGCGTAGCGACGGCTGCGCCGAAGCGGAACGTGATCTACTACGCTCAGGACTGGCGGCATTACGGCCGGTTCTCGTTCGAGTTCTCGAAGTCGGGGGCGCAGCGGTTGCTGCTGGCGGGTCTTGACTTCGTCAACCAGTACCGCGGTGTGGTGCCGGTGAAGGTGTCGTCGTTCGACGCGAAGCAGGTTGGCCTGACGAGTGTTCAGGTGGACTGGAAGACGGCGTCGGAGAAGGAAGTGTCGACACTGGAGATCGAGCGTGCGGAGCTGATCCGTACGGAGACGGGCGTACAGGAAGGGACGTACGCGCTGGTTGACCGGAAGGTACCGGCGGGGGATGTGTCGCGAGGCGCATCGTACAGCGTGACGGACCTGAATGTGACGACGGGGACGGAGTACCGGTATCGTCTGGTGAGCGTTGGTCTTGACGGCTCTCGCTCGGTGGATGCATACGACGACGTGAAGATCACGGGAACGAGCGGGACGGCAGGCTACAGCCTGACGCTGCGTCCGAATCCGGCGACGACGGCAACGACGATCGACGTTCGTATGCCGGAGTCGATGAACGCTCGTGTGGAGCTGTTCGACGGAGCGGGTAAGCTGGTGAAGGTGGTGGCCTCGGGTGAAGTATCGAGCGCAAGCTACGAGCTGAACGTCGAGGACCTGCCGAGCGGCAGCTACACGGTTCGCGTGACGACGTCGACGGGTCGGAAGCTGATGCAGAAGCTGAGCGTGCAGAAGTAAGCACGACCGGCTCGGCATCGAAGCCGACCGATTGGACGCCTGATGGAACACGAAACCCCGAGCGATCGGGGTTTCGTGTTGCTGTGAGTTGTGCCTGGTTCACGCGGTCGCGGGCGATCTCAGAGCCTGTTTGAAAATTGCCAAGAAGGCAGTTGGACTGTCGCTGTAACGCTTCCATCCCCGGTTGTCATTCCCGCGAAAGCGGGAATCCATACGGTAAGCGGTGTGGATCCCCGCCTACGCGGGGATGACAGTACGGATATGGTACAGACAAACGACTTTCAAAACAGACTCTCAAAAGTAGACGCCGAGGGTCACGGCGAACGCACCGATGCCGATGTCCAGGTAACTCTTGCCGTCCTTGCTCTTCCCCTTGTTGGTGCTGCTCGATGAGGAGGAGAGGATGCCGAGCTGATACTCGGCGCCGAGGCTGACCGCGCTCCAGGGGAAGTATTCGACGCCGAAGACGGCGCCGCCGCCGATCGACGTGTATGACGTGGTTGTTGTGCCGAACAGCGTGTCGGCCTCGTCGCCGGTCTTGTGCGAGCTGGTGCTGAGGCTGACGAACGCGCCCACGTATCCGGATACCGGTCCGGCGTTGACCATGTGGAACTCGATGCCCGGCGTGATGCCGAGGATCAGATCCTTGACATCATCGGTCTTGCCGGTTGTGTCGCCGACGCGCGGGGTCGAGGCGGTCGTGGTGCCGAAACCGACGGACGCGCGGAGTGCCGTGCGATCGGAGAGATAGTACTTCATGCCGAAGCCCAGCACCGGCTGCGCAACGCGGAGACCGCTGAAGATCGTGTCGATGCCGAACAGCGTGGACGGCACGGAGCCGGCGCGCGCGCCGGAGACGCCGAAGTCCCCGAAGCCGTTGATCGAAAACAACAGCGCCTTGTCACCGGATGCCGTGTGCGGCTTGGTGTCCTGCGCATACGCTGCGGTGCAGATCGTCACCGTGAGTGCAAGACCCAATAGAATGCGTCTCATGGATTGAGGCTCCTGATATGATGAGAAGGAAGTCTGTACGCCGGAGCCGGTTGGTTCGGCGGTGCACGGAGTCCGTATCGTTGAATGAATCGGGGCAGGGCGACGAGCGCGGGCACGCCTCGCTTGAACGAGTGCGCACGAACTCGCCCGGTTCGGGCAAATGCGCCGGACAGGTTGTGTTCCGCAAAAAGAACGGGAGCACATCCTGCC
>CAZJYH010000426.1:0-4819 GCA_964549365.1 uncultured Alphaproteobacteria bacterium | reverse complement strand
AGTATATGGTTGCCGAACATAATATTCCCCGCCGCGGCCCGTACGGCGGAACCAATCGGCCCGGAGCATGCATGGCAAGAAACACCGAGACCCTCACCGCCCGCAAGGCACGTGCGTTGGAGATCATCGACGCACTGGAGGAAGCGTATCCGGACTCAGGGATCGCACTCGACTACCGAACGCCGTTCCAGCTGCTGATCGCCACGATCCTCGCCGCGCAATGCACCGACGCGCGCGTCAACCTCGTCACCCCGGCCTTGCACCGGAAGTACCCCACGCCGCAATCCTTCGTCGACGCATCGCAGGAGGAGCTGGAGAAGGACATTTTCTCCACCGGATTCTATCGGCAGAAGGCGCGGTCGATCAAAGGGGCGTGCGCCGCGATCGTCGAACGCTTCGGCGGTGAGGTTCCCGACACCATGGAGGAGTTGCTGACGCTTCCGGGCGTTGGCCGCAAGACCGCGAACGTGCTGCTCGGCCATTGCTTCAACACCCCGGGCGTGGTGGTCGACACGCACGTCAGGCGCATCAGCAATCTGCTGGGCCTGGTTCGAACGGACGATCCGGAGAAGATCGAGATGGGGTTGATGAACGTGATCCCGCGGGAGAAGTGGATGAGCTTCAGTCATCTTCTCGCGAACCACGGCCGGGCCGTCTGCGTCGCTCGCCGGCCGGCATGCGCGCGATGCCCGATCGCGCATCTCTGCCCGTCGTCCACCGCGTGAGCATTGCGCCACGCATGGGTAGTAACTCAGGTGGGCTTCACGGCAGATGTATTCCATCACAAGAACAGGACCGGTCATCCCCGCGCAAGCGGGGATCCACGGTGTTGCCGTGATGGATTCCCGCTTGCGCGGGAATGACATGTCGGTGTCTTGCATCGAGGATCCTGCTCGATGACGTGAGTGCGATCCGAACCGAGGTATTGCGCCATGCACGCGAGAAGCCGCATTCCCAAGACAAACGGGCCGATCGAGAATTTCCCGATCGGCCCGTTCGTCATATCGCTGTGTCCGATGCGCGTGACTACCGAATCACGGTGATCGTCCGCGTCGACCGATGCGTCCCGGCGCGCACCGTGCAGACATAGACGCCGCTCGGCAGCCCGGCGAAATCGATCACCGCATCATGGCCTCCCGCCTCCAGAACTCCCTGATCGAGCGAGCGCACCGGAAGCCCGTTCATCGTATGAACGTCGATCGCCACCCGTTCGCGCGAGGGGATCGTATAGGCAAGCTGCGCGCGCTCGTTTGCCGGGTTCGGGCGCACCGCGGTAATTCCGAAGCCGCTCAAGTCCGCGGCCGTTTCAACGCCGGCGGCAGCGGCCGGCGCGGCGCCTGACTGCAGCACCTCCTTCGTGTCGTCGTTCTGCACGAACGCCACCGCTTCCAACTGATCGGGCTGCCATCCGGAACCGATGGAATACGTGTAGCTGAAGGTGCGCTTCTCGTTCGCCGCCAGCTTGAACTCCTCGCCGTCGGTGCTCGGCACCATCTTGCGGAACACTTCGTAGAAGTCGGACTCGCCGTTGAATCGCGGATTGCCGAGATAGGACTCATCGTGGATGCGAGCCTCCGCGATCGCCACGCGCAACCGGATGTCACCGGTGGTCAGCCCGTCGGGTCCGGCGGTGATCACCACCTTCACCGTCACCTGATTCTCTGCACGGGTCTGCGTCACCTCCATCTTCACGGGGGACATCAGCTGCAGCAGCGAATCGGCAACGCCGTTCACATCGGTCTCGTCGGTCACCACCACCGGCGTCGAACCGTTGGCGCGTCCGTGCGGCAGGCCGAGGACCCCGTAGAAGTCGGCACGCGCCTTGTTCTCGGAGGGATTCGCGTTGTAGAACGGGTCGCCGCTCAACGGCATGTTCGGATGGTAACGCACTCCGACGACACGCCCCGCCTTCGCCTTGAGCAGCGCGTTGATGATCGGCGTTGCGGTAGTGCACGGCTTGCACGTCAGGTTGGTGAACTCCTCCAGCAACAGCGTGCGCGGATATTGCGCCGCCGCGGTTGACGTCACCAGAAGCACCGCGGCCGCCAGAACGGCCATGCGGAAGAACGATGTAGCTGCTCGGTTCATATCGACAGTATGGGAATATGTGTTCGCTTCCGTGGGGCCTCAGGTGCCGGGAAGGGCGATAAGGGAATCGCGAAGAAGCTGCACGGCGATCTCATCGCAGAACGAGGAGATCCTCGCCATGGGATCGCCCTCGATGCGACTCAGCGCAATCCAGGCGAAGTGCCCGCTCTTCACGTCGACGAGTTGTACCCGGTACCGCGCGCGCACCGTGCGCACAACGTCTCCACCGGTGCTGCTGGTGATAACGGTCTCCTCATCCAACGAATCCTTTCTCCCCGGACGAGGCTTCTTCTCCCGGCTCACCGTCGTCGTGGTCGTCACGGGCCGGGTCTGTTCGTCCACCTCGAGTCCGTCGACAACCAGACGAAGGTAGGCATCGACACCGTTCTTCGCAAGAGTATCGCGGCGCTGGTCCTCGCTCCATGAACGTGTCGGGGCCAACATCCGGAAGCTCTCCACCGAGCCGATCTTCCGTGCCTGCATCTTCTCCACCATTCGCGTCTCCAGTCGATGACGCCATTCCAGATCGGCGGTGTCGACAAGCACGGCCAGGCGGCGATACGCGGCCGTGTTGAATTCGGGATCCTTGAACGCGGTGATGGGAGGCGGCAAGGTGGGCTCGGAACTGCTTCGATACATCGTACATCCCGCCAGGGTGGAGATGACGCACATCGCGATCAAAAGGTATGCGTAGGTCTTCATCGTGTCCTCCTTCGGTGATCGTGCTGCGGCCCGCGCCTGCTTCCCCTCACTGCTCACCTTGCACATTACGCGGACGAGTTGCCGAAGGAGACCCGCGAGATAACGGCCGGGCTTAACATCACCGTGAAGAAATTTCACGGCCGGTGCACACGCGCGCAGAAGGGCGCCCGGGCGTTCCGGCCACGCGATCGTTCGGTCGCTTGGCTCCGCCGCCGGGTTGCGCGGCTGTCGACGCGAACGTTCCGAACGCCTCTTCGAAATGCACCGGGCCGCTCGCATGTCAACGCAAGCGGCCCGCTCACCACCAGAGTATCTCCGGCTACAGATTGCTCTTCACGGTCAGGCGGAACCCGTTGAACGGGTTGATCAACCGACACACTCCACCGGTGCAGACAACGCCGCCGCGTTCGGCCCCGTACTGCAGCGTCACGGTGTGGCTGGTGCCGATGCGATACGTTCCGCCGATCACCGGCCACAGTCGGCGCCCGCCCTGCTCCTTGTCGGTCGTGGTCCACTCCAGCCGCCCGTTCACCGACCAGGTCGGCGCACGGCTGTACTCCACCGTCAGCAGCACGTTGTTGAAGACGCCGCTGTACGCCGCATGCGCGCTGTCGGCCAGCGTCGCCTTCTTCGAATCATACACCCGCTGCATCTCGACGATCGCGTGCAGGTTGTCCGCCGAGCTGAGGTCCGTGATCGACTCCAACAGCAACGTCGTTGCCTTGTAGGTCTCCGATGATGACGGTGCCTCGCCGTTGGAGACACCGTAGAGAACATTGTCGCGGCGTTGCAGGCCCAGGGCCAGCGTAACGTCGTCGCTCACCTCGTACTCGCCGTGGGCATAGGCTTCCCAGTACGGTGAGTACCGCACATCCGACAGCTCCGGGAACGACAGCGGTGCGCTGTTCAGGCGCGTGTACACCGCATGGCTCACACCGGTCGTGTCCGTCACCTGCCTTCCTTCCCACGCATCATGACGGCTCCCGCCTGCTCCGACGAGCGTCACCGTCAGTCCGTCGGCCGGATACAGCAGGGCCTCGAGTTGAAATCCGAGCTCGTCGCTGAAGTCGATCGCGTGCGGGTTGCGTGCCAGAAGAGTCTTGTCGTACTCGGGCAACAGGTTCGGCGGGTTCTGGAACGGCAGCGCGCGGGTCGACCGACTGCCGGTGGTCTGCTCGTTCGGCTCCACCAGGTCGAAGCGGTAGTTCTTGTATTCCGCCGTCACGCCGACATCGGCATTGCTGTATCCGAGCAGCCCGTACAGACCATATCCCTCGCGCAGCGAAGTGGTGCGCGAGCGTTCCACGCTGTCGTTCTGCGTACGCTTGTCCGCGTAGTTGAGGTAGGCGCGCAGCCCCGAAACGTTGGCGTCGACGTACCCCTCGCGCATGTATGCGTCGAACGGACGCACGAACCCGCCGGGCGTCTTGCGGCCGCTTGCGACGAGGTAGGTTCCGCCCACCGCGATCTCCTTGAGAGGACGCACTTCTCCCGACGCGCCGCGCAGAAGGTATTGCTCGGTACGCGAGAACGTGAGGATGTCGGTGTAGTTCATGATGCCGCCAAGCGCCGCCACCGAGAACCGATCGCTGTCGTAATCGAGCTTCACCCCCTCGGTTTGCGTATCGAACCCGAGCGGCCGACTCTCGAACGTGTTCATCACCATCCCGCGGCCGATGAGATCGTAGAACGTTCCGGCACGCACGCGGAGGTTGTCGCGCTTGAACTCGGCATAATACTCCTTCAAGCCCAGCGTGTCGCGCCCGTACTCGCGCGGCTTGTCCACCTCGACACGAAAGCCGATGGTGAAATCACCGGTGTAGATGCGCGTGTTGAGCATGTTCTCCAGATACTCCTTGTGGAACGGCAGATCCTGCTCGAACCGCTCCCCGGTTCCATAACGGAACTCGTTGGAGATCGAGTACTGAATGCCGTCCTGCGCAAATGCTGCCTGCACGGCAAGCGCCGTCAGGACAAGCGCGGCGCACACTGCGAGCATCGGCATACGAAACGTAGTTGATCGGTGCAC
>CAZJYH010000425.1:0-4824 GCA_964549365.1 uncultured Alphaproteobacteria bacterium | reverse complement strand
AACGGGACGGTGTTCACCTCGAACGGAAAGCTGAACCTGCGCAACGCGGCGCTGCGGGATGACTTCACGCCGATCGACCCGGAATGCGCCTGCCCGACCTGCACCGAATATTCGCGTGGGTATATACGTCATCTGTTCAACGTCGACGAGATCACCGGTCTGGTGCTGGCGACCGTGCACAACGTCTGGTTCTATCTGGCGTTGATGGAGCAGGCGCGCGAACAGATCGCGCGCGGCACCTACAGTGCGTGGATGCGCGTCGCCGTCGAACGCATGGAGCACGGCGCCGCGGCGACATCCGGTGCATAAGTATCCGATGCATACGCAAGCGTTCGAATGATCGGGCTGCCCTGCCGATCATCCGGTTGGCCGAACGATTTGTCGGCCGTAACTCTCAATCAGGACATACCAGAGGAACGATGGATTTTACAACGTTGTTCGCACAGGCTCCCGCCGGCGGATCCTCGATGATCAGCACCTTCGTCATGTTCGGTGCAATCATCGCAATCTTCTACTTCATGATCATACGTCCGCAGCAGAAGCGGATGAAGGAGCACCAGGCGCTGCTTGCCAATGTCAAGCGCGGCGACAAGGTGACGATGACCGGCGGCATGCACGGCACCGTTCATGAAGTCGAGGAGAAGACGGTGCTGGTCGAGATCGCGAGGAACACCGTGGTCACGTTCGAGAAGGGCGCGGTTCAGTCGGTCGCGAAGGAATAGTGCCCGCCGGCCCGCGGCGGCCGACCCAAAAATGAGTCCCCCGATTTGTTCACCTACATCCGTGAGATGCGGCAATGTTTGACTCGATTGAAAAGGCACTGGAAGATCTGCGTTCCGGCAGGGTGGTGATCGTTGTCGACGACGAAGGGCGCGAGAACGAGGGTGACTTCATCGCGGCGGCCGAGACCTGTTCGGCCGATACGATGAACTTCATGCTGCGCGAAGGGCGCGGGATGATCTGCGCGCCGGTGACCGAGGAGCGTGCCCGGCAGTTGGAGCTGGACATGATGGTGCCGGTGAACACGTCGCTGCACGGCACGCCGTTCACCGTGCTGGTGGATTACCGCCACGGCACCACCACCGGCATCTCGGCCTCCGATCGCGCGGCCACCATCCGGGCGATCGCCGACCCGACGGCCACGGCGGCGGACTTCGCCCGCCCCGGGCACATCGCCCCGCTGCGCGCCGTGGATGAGGGGGTGCTGCGCCGCGCCGGGCACACCGAGGCCGTGGTCGATCTCGTCCGGCTGGCAGGGATGTCGCCGGCGGGCGTGCTCTGTGAGATCCTCAACGAGGACGGCACAATGGCGCGCATGCCGCAGCTGCAGGAGATCGCCCGCAAGCACGATCTGACCATCGTCACCATCGAGAACCTGATCAAGTACCGCGTTGCGCGCGAGAAGCTGGTGAAGAAGGTGATCGATGTGGATCTTCCCACCGAGTACGGCCACTTCCATCTCCATCTGTATCACAACCTGATGGACGGCAAGGAGCATCTCGCGCTGGTGAAGGGGGATATCCACACCCCGGAGCCCGTGCTCGTGCGCGTGCACAGCGAGTGCTTCACCGGCGACACGCTCGGCTCGCTTCGCTGCGATTGCCAGTCGCAGTTGCATGCGGCGATGTGGCAGGTGGAACGCGAGGGGCGCGGCGTGGTGCTCTACATGCGGCAGGAAGGGCGCGGCATCGGCCTGACCAACAAGCTGCTCGCCTACTCGCTGCAGGACGGCGGGAAGGACACCGTCGAGGCGAACGAGGCGCTCGGTTTCAAGGCGGACCTTCGCGACTACGGTCTCGGCGCGCAGATCCTCGCCGATCTTGGCATCCGTGAGATGCGTCTGATGACCAACAACCCGAAGAAGGTGGTGGGGCTCGAAGCGTACGGCCTGGCCATCGTCGAACGCGTGCCGATCGAGGTGGGGGAGAACGAGGTGAACGCCCGCTACATGCGCACCAAGCGCGAGAAGATGGGGCACCTCTTCGAGCACAACGGCGGCGCCGGCGGCGCCTGATTCCGGAAGGCTCGGTGCGACAGGCGGCGACGGCCGCGGACATATTGAACGAACATGCGGGCGCTCCGGATCGGAGCGCCCGTTTTGGTAGTGTGAATCCCCTCCGCTCCGCTCGATCTGTCCGGCTCGTGCTTCCGGGCCGGGTAACCACATGGTGATGAACGGCATCGCGCGGCGACGCGCTATCTTCGCGTTCGCTCGCCCCCGACCAATTCGACGCCGATGATCTCCGACCTGTTCGCTCCGCCCAAGTCCGATACGCTCCGTTATGTCGTTGCCGCGAATGCGCCGAACGGCCCGGCCGACACGCCCGGCGCGCCGCTGCGCGAGCTGTTGCGCGAGGTCGGCACGTGTCGGCTGCGCGACGTCGCGCGCCCGGGGATGCGCGTCGTGATCGCCTTCACCGATGCCACGCGGCACGCCCCCGATGAGGCGATCGTCACCATCATCCTGGAAGAACTTCTCGCGGCCGGTCTGGAGCGCGATGCCGTCACGCTCCTGTGCGCCGTCGGGCTGCATCGCCCGATGACGGCGGCCGAGCGCCGGGCCAAGCTGGGCGTGCACGCCGATGCGATGCGCGTCCTGGATCACGACGCGCGGAACGCCGAGGGGCTCGTCGCGCTCGGGCATGTGGGCGGGCTGCCGGTGGTCGTGAACCGGTTGCTCCACGATGCCGATCTGGTGATAGCCACCGGCGTGGTGGAGCCGCACCAATACGCCGGGTTCTCCGGCGGCGCCAAGACCGCCGTGATCGGCTGCGGCGGCGAGGCGACGATAGCGGCCACGCACGGCCCGGCCATGCTCGACCGTCCGGGTGTGCGGCTGGGGCGCATCGACGGCAACCCGTTTCAGGAGTTCGTGCGCGCGGCGGGGAGGATGATCGGGGTGGACTACGCGGTCAACGCCGTCCTCGACGAGCAGGGCGATGCGGTGGCCGCGGCGGCGGGGGCGCCGGACGATGTGCACAATCACCTGGCCGCTCTCTGCTCGGCGCGGTGCGGTTTCGAGGTGGACGCCCCCGTGCACATGGCGATCCTCGGCGTCAGCGAGGCGAAGGGGAGCAACCTGTACCAGGCGAGCCGCGCCGTCACGTACGTTGCGCGCGCCGATCGCACGCCGTTGTTGCCGGGGGCGCCGGTTGTTCTCTGCGCCGAGATGCCGGAGGGGGCGGGGGTGGGGACCGGTGAGCTGCGATTCGCGGAGGCGTTGACGGCGGCCGAGTCGCCTGCGGCGCTGCTTGAGTCGATGCGTGCCCACGGATTCCCGGCCGGCGCGCAGCGTGCATATATCCTGGCGCAGGCGTTGGCGCTGCATCCGGTGATCGTGGCGGCACCGGGGCATGCGCCGTTGATCCGCGCCTGCCATATGGAGTACGCGCCGACACTGGAGCTTGCGTTGCCGATCGCCGAGCGGATCGCGCGCGAGCGGTTCGCCGTGCAGCCGACCGATCGGCTTCGCTGTCTCGTGGTGCCGAACGCGTTGGCAACACTGGTGCGGCTGCGTTCGGATGTCGCGTGAGAGCGGGGGTGACTCGGGGTCTCTTCACGAGCGTCGCGTTTCCAGTCACCGCAACGACGCGAAGGACGCCACGGACCACCGTCGATGAGCTCGACGTCTCGGGGAGTCTTGCAGCCTCTTCACGAGCGTCCACGATCCAGATTCGAGCGTCGCATCCAACCACCTCGTTCTTCGAGCTTGTCAGATCCTTTTCCGCGCGGCGGCGGCATCTTCCAGCACCTTCTCCATCGCGCGGTACTGACGTTCCAGATCGTAGGAGCGCAGCACGAACTCGCGCGCGCCTTCGGCCATCGTGGTGCGCAGCGCGGTGTCGGTTGCCATGCGGACGATCGCGTCGGCCAGCGCTCCGGCGTCCTTCGGCGGCACCAGCAGACCGTTCGCTCCATGCTCGATGATCTCCGGCACGCCGCCGGCATCGGTGCCGATCACCGGTATCCCCATCGCCATCGCCTCCTGCACCACCATGCCGAACGTCTCGGCGTGTGATGCCAGCACGAACAGATCGAGCGCGGCGAACGCCGTGCGTGGATCGTCGGCGAACGGGTGGAAGGTGATCCGCTCGGCGACCGGCAGCCCGTCGCGGATGCGGTGCAGTTCGGCCGAGTACTCCGGGTCGTCGCCGGGGCGCTCGCCTATCACCAGTCCGCGCATGCGTTCGGCCGCCTCCGGGGCACGGAGCGCCGCAAGGCCCAGCGCCTCGATGAACTCCGGCTGTCCCTTGCCGCGATCGATGCGGCCGATCAGCCCAACGGCGAACGCGTCGTCGCGGATTCCGTACGCCGCGCGGGCCGCGGCCCGATCCACCGCCCCCGGCGCGAATCGTTCCGTGTCGATCCCGTAGGGGATCACCGTGATCTTCTTCGGGGCCAGCACCGTATGCGCGGCAAGTTCCTCACTGCCGCGCTGCGTGATCGTGATGCAGGCGTCGAGGCGTTTGTAGACCCTGTTGTGAAACCAGTCGCGCTTGTCGAGCCCGGATTGCATCTGTTGGTACAGCACCACGCCGCGCGAACGCCCTGCGCCGAGCATCACCGTGCTCAGATCGCGGGTGCGGCCCACCAACGCAACGTCGATCGCCTCGCGCTCGAACACGGCGCTCAGTTTGCGCGCCGCCGGAAGATCCAGATACGACACCGTCGGCGTAATGATGTCGGTGCGCAGCCCGGCGGTCTCAGCGTACGGGAGCGTACCGGCCGCCTCCGGCAGAATGGCCACAACGTGATGGCCGTGATCGCGCAGCTCGGCCGCGCGCCGAAGCGTTGCGAGCTCGAGGCCGCCCAGGCTCGTGGAAA
>CAZJYH010000424.1:0-4838 GCA_964549365.1 uncultured Alphaproteobacteria bacterium | reverse complement strand
CGACCGGAAGCAGCAGGTAGAGTTCCGGCGCAGTGTGGGCGAAACGGTGTGAGCCTCGATCATGCCGCCAGAGCCGCCCGGCGCGTTGCAGCAGGAGATCAATGGGGGCAAGATCGGTAATCATCGCGTCGAAGTCGATATCCACGCTCTGCTCAACCACCTGTGTAGCGACCAGAATGAATTTCAATGGACGCGGATGCTCTTCCTTTTTCTCCTTGCCGAGTCGAGAGAGAAGGCTGCTTTCCTTCGCGTTGCGGTCGGCACGGATGTATTGAGCATGGAGGATCTCCAATTCGATTCCTTCAGAATCACATTGGGCACGTAGCATCTCGTACGCGCCCTGTGCCTCCTTCACCGTGTTGCGGATCCATACCACGCAGCCTCCGTTCCGCGCCAGCCCAAGAGCGCGTTCGGCTCCGATTCGAGTACGATCGTCGTTGTTGCATTCAACCAGCGTGACATGCACCGGCGGCTTGACATATTCGTCAGCCGACGGATAATTGCAGGCAAGTTTGAATGCCGGCAACAGCTTCCCTTCAACCACATGAAGGATCTGGGGATAGGGATCGTTCTCCGGTACGTCTCGCTCCGCCGGAGGAGCGATCCCATACGTGCCGGCCAGATCATCACGAAGAGAGCGGGGAAGCGTGGCCGACAGCAGAATCACTTTTGTGCCGAGCACGTGGAGCCATTCGAGCAGCCGCAGAATGATCGTGTTCATGTAGGCGTCGTAGGCGTGAATCTCATCAAAGATCACCACCTTGTTCGCAAGCGCAAACAGTCGTACGAACGCATGGCGCACGGAGATTGCGCCAAGCATTGCCTGATCGACTGTCCCCACACCGATCGCCGCAAGCAGCACGCGCTTGGAGGAGAGAAGCCATGCAGGGGCGATCACTTCGGAGGGCGTGTTGTCGTTGTTCTTTTCCCTGTTGCCGCTTGCGCTCCCCCGCACAATCATCTTCTCGAACTCCCGATGGTAGTTCCTACCGCCGTGCGCCAGCATGAAGCTGAGATCGCTCCCGTCGGTTTTGACTTTTCCGGCAAAGAGTGTTACCCGATTCATGATCGAGTTCGATGATGCCTGGGTCGGCAGCGCGAAATACAGACCGTCGGCATTGCCGTAGGCGATTGCCGTGGACGCCAGATACAGGGCTATCTCCGTCTTGCCCATCCCCATCGGTGCCTCAACGACAACCATCTCTGCCCCTGGATGATCGCCGAACGAAAGCTCGCGAGCCTTCTTCTGAAGCGGTCGAAGCCGATCCTCGGATGTGATGTAGTCGAACAGTTGCAGATAATCCTGGCGGCGACGGCTAAAGTCGGGGAGCAGTCCTGCTTCGCGTAGTGCATCCACAACCTTCTTTGGTCGCTGCCCGGCATGATATGCCTTTGCCTTCCCGGCATCGGTTACGTCGGGAGCAAACGGGAAAAGCCGGACGTTGGAGCCGAACCAATCGGCAACCGAGATGAACCCCGCAAGCATCATCAGGAAGCCCTTGTTCTCCGGTGGCGGCGGAAGTTCGGCAGGAGCACCGAAGATGTCGCACAAGAGCTCGATCGCCTCACGGATGAGAGGTCGTTCTTCCTTCACCAAATCGGGACAGACAATACCTTCGGCAAGCTTGCGGTGATCGTGAAAGCTGCCGTGATGTGCTGCGGAAGCAGCTATAGCTTCGAACCAATGGGCCCACTGAGGGTATTCGTCCTCACGTTCCTTGATAATGCGTGCCGTGGCGAAGCCGTGATCAAAGTTCGTCCCGTTCGGTTTCACATGCAGAGTGTCACCATACCCCTGACTCCAGCCTATATCTGATTTCGCCTGGAAGTAATGGTGTAGTTTTCCTAGATCATGCAGCGCAGTGATCGTCAGGATGATTCGCCTCAGTACACCCGGCTTGATCCCCGGTGCGAGTTGACAGAAGCGTTTCATGATCCCCGGACTTGCATCGAGCCATACCTCGGCCACATACCCCACGTCTACCATATGGCAGATCGCCGGATGCGAGCGCCATTTCCATCCCGGTTTGTTGCTGCCCGGCTCCCGCTCGTTGGTCTTGCCCCAGAGGCGGTACAGAAGGTTGGTCTGCTTACGTATCATGGAAATACTCGCAAATGATTCACACCCCCAACCTCCCACATCCCCGCCGCTTCGGCGCTACGTACGTTCTACAACACAACCAAGCTATGGCCCGCGCCGCGCGACATCGGACATCTCATGTCTGATGTCGGCCGGGCATCCCACCCCCATACCTCCTCACCACTTCCTCGGCTTCGTGCCGCATCATCGCGGCCAGCTCCGGAGGCTCCAGCACGGTCACGCCCGCGCCCCATCCGCCGGCGAACGAGCGCATCTCGTCCAGGTTTGCCACGCGGTAGGCGATCACCAGGCGCCCATCGGCGCGTTCCTCCTCGATCGTCTGCGATGTGTGGTAGCGTTTGCGTTTGAAGTACGGCGCGTGTTCGCCGTCCACCAGCAGGCGCACCGTCCGGACGGCGTCGCCGGCGAGCGCGTTGAAGCGTTCGCTGAAGTACGTCGAGACGTCGAACCACTCGGGCACCTCGAACACTGCGCCGTGATCGACCTTCGGGTCGGCGGGCACCGCCCGCGTGATGCCGGCCAGCGAGAAATCGCGCACCGCCTTGCGCTTGTGGCAATACGCCACCACCAGCCACGAGCCTCCGCGCACGGCGAGCGCGTACGGATCGATCGCGCGGTCGACGCTCCGCTCGCCGGTGGAGGCGGTGACGTACTCGATGCGCACGCGGATGCGGTCGCGGATAGCGGCGGCGATGGCGGTGAAGATGGCCGGGTCGATGGCGGCCGCGGCGCCGGCGCCGAAGTGCCAATGCTCGCGCTCGTCGGCCAGGTCGAACGCGTGCACGCTCCCCTGCAGGTGATCGAGCAGGCCCGTGAACGCCGACTCCAGCGCGGGCCCGAGCGGCGTGGGGGCCAGCGCGGCGCGCGATGCGTCGGCCGCAACCGCCAGCGCGAGCGTTTGATCCTCGGTGAGTCGGAGGGGAGGAACCTCGATGATGCGATGTTCCGGCGGCAACCGAAACACCTTCCGTCGATCGCGGAACTCGGCCTCGATCGGCAGGCCGTCGGCGCGCAGCTCTTCAAGCAACCGCCGGACATGACGCTCGGAAAGCCCGTCGAGCCGCTGCATGATGTCGTGCAACGATAGTTCCGACCCTTCCTCGAACAGTCTGCGAAGCCGGCGACGGCGGTTGTGTGCGATGCTCATAGGAACGCATGGATGGAATGCAGAATGACATCACCCGTCAGGTCGTGGTGCCGACCCCTCCGGGTGCGAACAATGTGCTGAGGGCATGAGATGCGCAGAGGAGAACAGAGCGGCGTGCGTGACGACAACCATGGTGAGGACGTTGCGGCACGCGGCACGGCGGCGAACATACGCAATCGGCGCGTCGGTTCATCACGCGGCCGTCGCCGCGATCAACAGGACGAGGGAGCTGAGGCACGCTCGATGATGATCGCGCATGGTCTGCTCCGTGTTCGTGAATCCGAACAAGCAGGATCGGCGATCGGTGCGGAGCGGGAGGCAAGGGATCGGTGCATGCGGAAGTCTACCGGAGGGAGCGGCACGGAGCAACGGCGCTGATGTGTTTCCGACGAAATCCCCACCATGCCACAGGGCTCGACAGTACAACGGTGCATTGTAGATTTGAACCGTTCACCGTTTGAATGAAAGGGGCTGATGGTGCGGAGGCATTGATTTGCGGATATCGATTGGTCGCGTGGTTGTCGGTTTCCGCTGAGTTCATCGATTGGAGATCCTCAGCATGTCCAAGGATTTCTTCGACACGCAACGCGAAAGTTCTCGCTTGAAGACCACCATCGTCGTGAAGTACTTCGTCGCATGGGCCACCCTCATGTCCAAGCAGCGATCCGGGCGCGACAAGCGTATCGGCTACGTCGATCTGTACGCAGGTCCCGGCCGGTATGAGGATGGGGCCGCGTCGACGCCGATCGCGTTGCTCGAACACGCGATCGCGCAGGCCGATCTTCACGATCGACTGGTCTGCACGTTCAATGATTCGGATCCGAAGCACGTCGCTGCCCTCCAGGCTGCTATCGACGCGCGTCCCGGGATCACGATGTTGAAACATCGGCCGATCGTTCGAGGAGTCGAGGTCGATATGAAGTTGGCTACGGAGCTCGGTATGCAGCCGCTGATTCCGACGTTCGCCTTCGTTGATCCGTGGGGATACAAGGGACTGTCGTTGCGTCTGCTGTATGGTCTGTTGAAGGACTGGGGAAGCGACTGCGTCTTCTTCTTCAACGTGAAGCGTATCTACAACGCGATCGACAATCCCGTGGTCGATTCGCGCATGGAGGAGTTGTTCGGGACGGCGCGACTCGCCGACCTGCGCGCCAAGTTCGGCTCTGCCGCGACAACCGGTGCCCGCGAGCAACTGGTGCTCGAGGCCATGCGCGGCGCCGTTCGCGAGAACATTGGTAGTTTCGTGCTCCCCTTCAGGTTCTATGACTCCACGGGGAAGAGGATCAGCCATTGCCTGGTGTTCGTATCGAAGAAGAGGCGTGGCTACGCCATCATGAAAGACATCATGGCATTGCATAGCAAATCGGACATCGGCGATGTGCCGTCATATGCCTTCAACGCCGGGACCCAGACATCATTCATATCGGAACTCGAGTACTCGATCGAGAAGCTGGCGGATGAACTGATCGACAAGTTCGCGGGCATGACGCTGACGATGAAAGAGGTCTTCGAGCAGCACAACGTCGATACTCCGTACATCAGCCGCAACTACAAGGCTGCACTGGCATTGCTCGAAGAGCGTGGCGCGAT
>CAZJYH010000423.1:0-4838 GCA_964549365.1 uncultured Alphaproteobacteria bacterium | reverse complement strand
GTAGATCGGAGAGCCGTCGAACGCATAGCCGATGATCGGCGAATGGTGGAGGCTGTCGTGGGAATCGTACAGGCAGCGCGGGTTCAGATGATGATGATACTCGCCGTTCTGCTGCGGATGCCCGAGGCATTCATCGAATCCTGGACCTTCGACCACGATGGCGTTCTGGTTCCACACCCGCCCGTTGTTGTACGACCGCGCATCCTGAGCGTTGAACATGCTGACGCCGTTGCTCCAGACGCCGATGTGTCCCAGCGGTGTCGCGGTGGGCGTGCCGGTGTTCGGTGAGGGATGCCGCGTGATCTTGAACACGAAGTTCTGGTTTGCCGGTTTGTTCGGATTCCCCGCCCACGGGCCGATGTCGTACCCCGGTATGCATGTGCAGCTGATGTAGACCCAGTCATCGGAGTACCGGATCTGCTGCACGTTGGAGGGGATGTTGTTGTACCCCATCTCGCCGGTCGTATTCAGCTTCCACGACGTCACCACCGGCGCGGATGTCTGCGCGGTTGCCGCCGACGAGGCGGCAAGCAGGATGAGCAGCATATGTGTACGCCATGTCTTCATAGTGTTTCCTCGGTTGGCTTGTTGATCGCTGCAGGACGGGCGCCGGCGCGAACGCCCGGGCGAGCCCCTCCGTCAACGGCTTCTGACGACGTTTCCGCGCGCATCCTTCGCGGGCAGACAGATTCAATCCGCACGGCTACCCTTCCGGTGGAGGCGCCCCTTTCTCACGTCGCTCCTCCGGCGGCGGCTTCATCATGCGGAGCGCCTCCATGATGATCGCATCGAACCGACGCAGCTGCTCCGGCGCCAGCAGCGCGCGCACCCGGCGGAAGTGCGCGAACGTCACGCTGTCGATCGCCGCCTCGATCTCCCCCACGGCGCGGGCGTTGACGCCCCCGACCGAGTCGCCGACGACGTCGGACTGCAGGCCGCGGAAGAGGATCTCCTTGCGGCGACGAAGCTCTGCACGCAGCGGACGAATCGCGCGCTGATGCTCGTCGCGCAGCTCGGCGTATCGATCGCGCTGCTCGGCACTCATCCCGGTCTCGGCGGCGATGAAGTCGAAGGCGCGCGCGCCGTTCGGAGCCTTGGGGCCAGACGACGTGCGGACGTTCGGGCCGAACCAGAGATAGGCCAGCAGACCGAGGTTCACCACCACAAGGCCGGCCACGAGCCACCGCATCCACGCGCCTCCGCTTCGAGGAGCATCACTCATGGCGGCCTCCACCGTGTCGGGTCGGGATCGTCAGTGCGTCATCATCGGTGCCGAGATCGTAACCGCGCGCAACTTCCTCGATCGCCGCATCGCGCGATTCGCCACGGCCCGAGGCCGATCGATGCACGGCGGTGTACGCGTTCAACACGAGAAGCGCCAGCAGCATCGCCAGCGAAAGGCGCGGCAGAACGGCCCGCGCGCGAGGCAACGCGCCGGTGCCCCGAGCCTCCCATGCGGCCATCGTCCGTTCCACGAAGAACGGACGCGGCTCCGAGCGCCCCATCCTTGCGGCAACCTCCAGCGTCGAGGCAACCGCGCGATCGATCTCATCCTTTTTCATCTTCATGCTTGGACGTTGCTTCGTTGAGAATCCTTCGGGCTCCCTGAACGGGCCGTGCGGCCGCGAACGGAATCATTGCGACTCGTAGTATCCACGCAACATTGATCGGAGCTTCGCCCCCGCGCGCGACAACAGCGACTCGACGGCCTTCACCGACAATTCCATCACCTCGGCGATCTCCTTCTGGCTGAAGCCTTCCACGTGCCGCAGGGTATAGGCCACGCGCTGCGCCTCGGGAAGACGGTCCACCGCCGCGAACAACACGCGAGCGCGCTCGGCATCCTCCAGCCGCACGCCCGGATGCACGGTGTCGGCGGGGTCCACCACGAGCCCGCGATCGGTGAAGAGGCTCACGACCAGTGCGAAACGTTTCTTCCGTTTGTGGCGGCGGAGATGATCGAGCGAACGCGTGACGGTGATGCGATGCAGCCACGTGGCCAGCGCGGCATTCCCCTGAAACCCGGCCACCGATTCGAACGCGGTGAGGAACGTCTCCTGAGCAACGTCCTCCGCATCCTCGGCCGAGCGGACGAAGCTCAGCGCCGTGCGATACACCGCACGGTAATGCACGGCAACGAGCTCGCGGAATGCCGCTTCCTCGCGTGCGCGCAGCCGCTCCAGAAGTTGTTGCTCGTGCTCGGTCATCGATGCGTATCCGATCGGAGGATCGGGAAGGAGTAGTGCGCTCAGGCCCGCAGCTTGTCGAAATGCGCCTTGCGCAGCTTCGCGAGCTTCGGCGAGATCACGGCCCGGCAATACGGCTGGGAGGAATTGCGGTTGTAGTAGTCCGCGTGATACTCCTCGGCCGGATAAAACATGTCCAGCGGCGCAACCTCGGTGACGATCGGATCGGCCCACACATGCTGCGCATTCAGCGCGGCGATCGTCTCCAGTGCGACCGCCTTCTGCTCGGGGGTCTCGTAGAAGATCGCCGATCGATACTGCGTGCCGACATCTGCCCCCTGGCGGTTGAGCGTGGTGGGATCGTGGATCGTGAAGAAGACGTTCAGCAGATCGCCGAAGGTGACGGCGGCGGGATCGAAGCCCACGCGCACAACCTCGGCATGGCCGGTGGTGCCGCTGCAGACGGCCTGGTACGTCGGGTTGGGAACCGTGCCCCCCGCGTACCCGGATTGAACGCTCGCGACGCCGCGCAGACTGAGGAAGGCGGCCTCAAGGCACCAGAAACATCCGCCGGCAAGCGTTGCGGTTTCCAACGGCGTGGGAGTGTTCATCACGTGATCCATGTGTGTTGATCGAGTTACGCCGCACCTTCGGCGCGCCATCATGATACGGAACGTGGTGCTTTTCTACGCAACACGGAGCAGGGCGGTATCAGGCAAGAGTCGCATGGCGGTCGAATGCTGAAGGGCAAATGCGGAATGAAAAAATGCTGAATGAAACCGTGGCGGCGACGGGGCCGGGGGCCGTAGGCGCAGGTCTTTAGCCTGCGCCCGACATCCGCCAAGTGCCGAGTTGCGTACGGGTCTGCATACCTCTCAAGTATACGCACGGTCATTGATGGAATTTTTCGGACACACCCGCCACTCGCTGCTCGCCACTCCCTGAGCACCGAATAGCACGATGGAAGAAGTAACCGGGGAATGGCGCCGGGTTTCCTGCGGTGTATCGAACCATGCGCACGCCCAAGCGCGGCGCCGCTCATTTCGCACAATACCAGGAGAGCCATCGATGTTCAGACTGCACCCGACTACAACGCGAGCCGTCCGCGGAGCGCTCCGCTCGGCTGCCGCGTTCTGCCTTCTTGCGACGCCGCTGCTCGCGCAGTCGGAATGGAAGCGCATGCAAACGACGACCACCGAGAACCTCGTCGCGATGGACATGCCGAGCGCGACGATCGGGTATGCCGCCGGCGAGGTCGGGGTGATCCTGAAATCCACCGACGCCGGCGCCACGTGGAGCGAACAAACGAGCGGCGTGAGCGGCGGATTCTGGGCGATACGGTTCTCCTCACCGACCGACGGACTCGCCGGCGGCGACGACGGCATCATCGTCGGCACCACCGACGGCGGCACCACCTGGACGTCGCGCCCCAGCGGTCTCGCCAACGGAGCGCTGCAGAGCTTCGTGTTCGGTATCTACTATCTCACGCCCACAACGGTGTTCGCCACCGGAGGCGACGGCGAAGCATCGATGGGCGCGGTGTTGAAGAGCACCGACGCCGGGATGACGTGGAAGAAGACGACGCTGGATGGATGGCTGTTCGTCGACCGCTGCGCCTTCACCAGCCCGACGCACGGCTACATCGTCGGCGCAAGCTTCACCGGCGGGAAGATCGGCTACACCACCGACGGCGGCGCGACGTGGCAGACAACGTACACCGCGGCCGACCTGGTGACGAGCATCGCCCCGACCGGCGAGAACACGGCGATCGCGGCGGGGACCGGCGGCGGGATCTATGCCACCACCGACGGCGGCGCGAGTTGGATGCGGCGGCCGAACACCATCTCCAACGACCTGCTCGACATGACGTTCCGCGACACAACCGAGGGGGCGATCGTCGGCTCCGACGGCGCGGTGCTCTCAACCACCGACGGCGGCATCACCTGGAACCCCGGCACGATCACCGGCGGCGGCCTGCTCACCGACGCGGTCTATCAACCGGGAACCGGGAACCTGTTCACCACCGGAAGCAGCGGCGGCATCTTCCGGCGAAAGGCAACCCCGGTGGCCTCGGTGCTGGGCGGTCGGCGCACCGAACGCATCACGCTGGCCCCGAACCCGCTGCTCGGCGGCGCAACGCTGCGCCTTGCCGGCGCGGACGATGTCGGCGTGGCGTCGGTGGCCTTGTACGACATGAGCGGCAAGCTCGTCTGGCGGGGAGCCCCCTCGGCAGGCGGCAATCTGGACTTCAACAGCGCTTCGCTCTCGAGCGGTCGCTATGTATACGTAGCACGATCCGAGAAAGGGATCGTCTCGCGCGGGCTCCTCGTTCTCCCGTAGCAACAGGCGCGCATCGAATCCGTACGGCGCGCCGGCCTGTGCATAACGCACACGCCGGCGCGCCTTTGTTCATGGGCATCGCAGGCCCGTCGAGCACCCGGCGTCGCGATCGATGCCGAGCCGCAGAAGCACTCCCGGAGCCGCGATGCCCGCACAAGATTGTCGACCACCGGTTGCATTTGCCGGGTCCAAACGTATCTTTGCGACGGTATCTTCGAACCGATACTCCCCGTCTCGCCACGTTTGTCGAAACGCGACCCGGCGGAGCAACGCCGCGACAACCGCAATCGGACCTTGCGGGCCTGCCCCCCG
>CAZJYH010000422.1:0-4840 GCA_964549365.1 uncultured Alphaproteobacteria bacterium | reverse complement strand
GCCGGCATGATCGGTCGCGGGGTCAACCCCGCGACAACGTCGGAGTTGACGCCGGCACGCCGGCGAGGTCCGCTGCGCAAGGCTCACAACGCGCGCAGGCGTTCGTAGTTGCGGCACGCCACGCCGGTCACCACGCGCAGGCCGCATCGCTCGTAGAACGGGGCCACGTCCGGATCGCAAATCGCGTCGATCATGTAGTGCTCGGAAAGCCGGTCGATCATGCCCCGCACCAGCCGGGTGCCGATGCCGCGCCCCTGATATGCGGGGAGCACTTCGAGCAGTGGAATGTATGCCGCGAAGACGCCGTCGCAGAGGGCTGTGATGAAGCCGATCACCGCGCGCCGGTCCGGCTCCAGCGCAAGCAGCACGCGATCGGCGGCGCCCAGAATGCGCAGGCACGCCTCGGGCGTTGGAGGCTGCGGCCATCCGACGAAGAAGCCTCGCAGCGCATCGGCCGCGATCCCCTCCAATGAGTCGGTGAAGATCACATCCGGGGCATGCGCGCTCTGCATGGCTGTCTCCTCTGAACGGCTTGTAAACGGAAACACCCGACCGTCGCGGCCGGGTGCTCGGATATCGAAGTGTGGATCGGCGCGCGGCGGTTATCGCTTGCGCAGCTCCACGCCGTCGGCCTCGAAGCCGATCTCCGTTGCGGTGCCGTCGGCGCTGGACTGCACCTGCGCTCCCTCGCTCCGCATATGCTCGACGTCGGCTTTCGAGAGGATCTTGATCACCACCCTTCCCTCGGCGCGCACGGCCATGCCGGCGGACGTGGTCGGCACGAAGAAGCCGTAATCCTTGAACGTCACGCGCAGGCCCTTCGCCTTCGCGCGCGGGGCGATCTCCATCCAACACCCCTTCCGCCGGCAACACCGTTGGATGACGCCTTCGAGCGTGATCTTTCGATTCGAGAAACTCTGCGGGTCCTTCAGGACCGATGCGATCGAGACGACCGGGGCCGAGCCGAGCGGGGCGCCGCGCTTGATCGGTTCTCCTCCCTTTGCCGGGATCTGCGGCGCCGGGGGGGTCCCCTCGAACGCCGGACGGAACTGGGCATTGCTCTGCGCGGCGAAGGCACCGACGAGCAACGCGACGACGAAGTTGATCATATCACTGGGCAGTTATTGAACAGGTACTTCGACTTCGGGGATACGGGCGCTAAAGATAGCGCGGCGAGGAGTCCGGATGCAACCGGATACATTCGGCGGGTTGAGACGGGTGGCATCTATAGATCAGGGCGATTCTTCAGGCTCGACGTGGAGACTCCGTCCTTCCAGTCGGATCCGGCGCGACGGCGTTCGGCCTCGATGTCGCGCCAGAGCTCCTGGCAGGGGAAACTGTTTTCGTAGAAGGCGCGGCCGATCACGACCGAATCGACCCCCAGCTTCTCCATCTCCTGCAGGCGCCAGAGATGCTCCACGGTGGCAACGCCCCCGGCCGCGGTCACGTGCATGCGGCTCCCCTCGGCAAGGCGCGCCAGCTCATCGAAGTTCGGACCGTGCAGCCCCCCCTCGTAGTCGCGGTCGGTGAAGAAGACACGGTTCATGCCGAGGCTCCTCGCGCGCAGTGCGAACTCCACCGTTTCGAGATCGAGAGGCGTCGTGCGCCACGTGTGGCTGGTGCGGCCATGGCTGGTGATGGCGCCCGCGCAGATCCGCGACGGACCGAAGCGCTCGACGAGCGAGCGCACACCGTCCGGATCGCTGATGAGGAGATCGTGGATGAACAGGCGATAGACGCCGGCGGCAAGCCAGCCCTCACACTCGGCGATGTCGGCGAACGAGGAGATCAGCTGCACGGGGATCTCCACGCGCCCCACCACCTCCACCACCGCATCATGGTTCACCGTGCTCGCGTCGTACAGCCCGTCGCGATCGAGGATGTGCAGAGTACGCGCGTTCTCGCGGCGCCACAACAACGCCATCTCGGCCGGATCGTCCGAGTAGACCACGCCGTCGTTCGCGCCCACGCTGATCGTGCGCACGCAACGGTCCGACTTCAATTCTATGGCGGGAATGACGAGCAAGAGGAGGTTATGGGTTATGGGTTATGGGCGACTCCGTAGGCGCATGTATGTTGTACACTCGTCGGCAGTATCCCCTGGTTTTCGTTCGCGACGATCTGTCATCTTGCAATCGGACTCCTTTCCCCTCATCTCTCATCGCCTCGGCACATCCGTCAACTGTCGCTCAGAATGAACCGCACTGCCCTCGCATACCCCACCATTCAGAATCCACCCCCTCCTTCACACTGCATTCTTGCGCGTCCGGATGACGATTGTCGCCACGATTGCGATGATCCGATGCGTCTCATCGATCAGTTCGGCGAGTTGCCCTTCGCAAAGGATGTCGACCTCTGACATCAGCCGAAGCCAGTAGAGACTCTCGCGCGCTTCCTTTTGCGCGATCGACATCTTATGAATGAAGTCGGCACGACTCTGGGCGGATTGAGCTTCGGCCACATTCGCACCGATTGATGTACCGGATCGCAGCAACTGATCCGCCAACGTTCGCTCCACACCCGATCGTCGCAACAGCACACTGCAAAGGCGAACGACACGAACCGAATATCGAAACTATCGCTCCTGAATATCCGGCGCGTCGACATTCAACGAAACCGTCATGATCTGCTCCATTCAGGGGGAGCATTGATTCACATACCCCGGTGCGACACCGGATATCACCAACTTCGTTTGATCGTTGATCGGCCTCCAATATCCGTACTACCGCCACACGGCACAACTCACACAACGCCACATGGTTGCCGCATGAGTACTGAACTGTTACCTATGTCCTCGGACAAATCTGTTACCTATGTCTCCGGTCAGTACCCGGGCAGTGTCATAACTCATCACTCATAACCCATAACCTCTCACATCAGCTCCACCCTGCTCTGCTCGCCGAGCACGAAGCGCTGCACGCGCGGCTTGCCGGCGCCCCGGCAGATCTCGACGTCGTTGCCGAGCAGGCTTCCCTCGATGCGCATGTCGACGGAGCGGACCGTGACACGGTCCATGAGGATGGAATACTCCACCTCGCAATGTTCCAGCACGGAACCGGCGCCGATGGAGCTGTACGGCCCGATGTAGGTGTCCACCACGCGCGCGCCACGCCCGATGATGGCGGGCCCGCGAACGCGGCTTGCGATCACCTCGGCCCCCTCCTCGATCACCACCGCGCCGGCGATGTCGCTTTCGGCGTCGACAAACCCGTCGATCCGCTCGTCGATCTTGCTCAGCACCAGCCGGTTCGCCTCCAGCAGATCGCTCGGCATGCCGGTATCCTTCCACCAGCCGGTGATCTCGCCGTGCCCGACGCGATAGCCGTGCTTCAGCAGGTAGTCGTGCGCGTCGGAGATCTCCAGCTCGCCGCGGCGGCTGGGCTCGATCGCGTTGACCGCCTCGAAGATAGCGGAGCCGTAGATGTAAATCCCGCTCACCGCGAACGGGCTCTTCGGCACGGCGGGCTTCTCTTCGACGGCAACGATGCTGCCATCCGGACCGAACTCCGGAACGCCGAAGCGTTCGGGGTCGCGCACGCGCGCCAGTGTGAGATAGCAATCGAGATCCCCCTCGCGAAAGCTCTGCACGAACCGCTCGATCCCTCCCACCACGATGTTGTCGCCGAGGTAGAAGACGAACGAGTCGTCGCCGATGAACTCCTGCGAGATCTTCACCACGTGCGCCAGGCCGAGCGGCGCCTCCTGCCAGATGTAGGCCAGGCGCACGCCGAGGTCGGCACCGTCGCCGAAGGCGCGCTCAACCTCGTGGCCGTTGTCGACGCCGACGACGATGCCGATATCGGTGATGCCGGACTCCCTGACGGCGTCGATGGCGTACCGAAGGATCGGCTTGTTCGCGATCGGGATCAGGTGCTTGTTCTGTGTGTGCGTGATCGGACGCAGACGCGTGCCACGCCCGCCGGCGGTGATCAATGCTTTCATGAAACGGCAGGGGAAACTGGAGGAACACCGAACAGACCGGCCACCTCGGCCACCGACCGCACCACGGCGGTTGGCTCCACATCGCTATACTCGGCCGGGGGATGTTGATTCCCCGGATTGAACCACACGGCGCGCAGGCCGGCGTGCAACGCCCCTCGGACATCCCACAGATAGTTGTCGCCCACGTATACCGACTCCTCGGGCCGAACCCCGGCACGCTCGGTTGCGATTCGAAAGATCTCCGCGTTCGGCTTGTGCACGCCCACGTCCTCCGACACAACAACGGTATGGAAGAACCGACTCAGTCCGGTAACGGCCATCTTGCCGCTTTGTACGTTGGAGAAACCGTTGGTGATGATGCCGAGCGAGTAGCGATCGGCGAGCCCCTCGAGCATCGGGATAACGCCGTCGTACAAGGCGCACTGCGCTTCGTAGCGCTCCAGGTAGACGTCGCGGACCTGTTCGGCGGAGGGCATCCCCTCGGGCCCGCGCATCGAGCGCGCCCAGTCGATCAACTGTTGGGCGCGCTCCAGCTTCAACTGGTTCGAGGTCAGCAGGCCGCGCGCGTACTTCTCCCAGATGGTGTCGTTGATCACGTGCCACGCGGCCAGAACGTTGGAGCAATCCAACGGCGCGAAGAACGACGCGAACGTGCTGAAGACATCGCTGACGGCCATCCGGGCCGCTCCGCGGTGATCGAGCAACGTGTCATCCAGATCGAAGAACAGTGCGCGCGCGGCGCCGATCGAGCCGGTCAAGATCAGCTTGCCCCCTTCACGTCATTGGGGCGCGTCCCCTGGGATATCGAGTCGCGCATCGCGGTGTCGGCCTGCACATTCTTCAGATTGTAGTAGTCGAGCACGCCGATGTGGCCGGCACGCAGCGCCTCGGCCATCGC